>CALZJV010000525.1 GCA_945787595.1 uncultured Desulfobacterales bacterium
AAGCTGAAAGCTCAAAGATTGGAAAGGTATAACTTCCTTTTTTCCTCAATCAACCAGTCAACGAATCAACGAATTAACCAATCAACCAGACCAGATTGGGACAGGACACAGGTCTGAGCGCTCTCAATTTATCCAGTTAAACCTATTTGTATTTCGTTTAACCGGGACGGTCCTAACGAACCTTACGATCTAAATTTATCCAATTAAATTTACGCAGTAACAGCGAAGCGTATTTTATCAGGAAAATCCAAATTAATCCTGTGAAATTTACGTAGTAACAGTGAAACGGATTTCACCGGGACCATTGAAAAGGAGATGCAATGAAGGTCTTGAAAATTGACCATCTCGGGGTTGCCGTGAATAGTATAGATCAGGGGAAGAATTTTTGGACGGATGTATTGGGCCTGGAATTCGAGGGTTCCGAAACCGTGGAAGAACAAAAAGTGACGACAGCCTTTTTCCCGGTGGGCGAGAGTGAGGTGGAGCTGCTGGAATCGACCGCGCCGGATGGGCCGATTGCCAGGTATCTGGAAAAGAAGGGCGAGGGGATTCAGCATGTCGCCTTTCGAGTCGAGAATATTGAAACGGCCTTGCAGGAGCTCAAAGAAAAAGGGATTCGGTTGATAGACGAAAAACCCAGAAAGGGTGCCGGTGGTGCTCAGATCGCCTTTTTGCATCCGAAATCCACCAGCGGTGTTCTGGTGGAGCTCTGCCAGAGAGATTAGTTGGATATTGTATAGTGACAAATGACGATTTGTGGTATTCGCTTTGCTTTGCCATTTAGATAATTGTAAATCACAGGAATGCCTTAGTATTACAGCAAGATTTTTATACTTTGAGGCTGTGGGAGCGGCTTTCCAGCCGCGATTCGATTTTCGACAGCAACGGCAATCGCGGCTGGAAAGCCGCTCCCACAAGGCTAAAACATCCTAAGGCAAGGTCAATGTATCATTGAATTAAATTCATCAATTAATCGGGTAGGCAGGGAAAAAGCTAAAAATAACATCATACCGCACCCAAAAGGAGTAAGTAATCATGCCCGAACATCCTGATAAAGAAAAATGGGTCGAACTTGCAACCAAGGAGATGAGAGGAAAGCCGTTGGAGGCATTGGATTGGATGACGCCGGAAGGCATCCCGGTTAAACCGCTGTACACTGCAGAAGACTTGGAAGGTATGGCGCATGTAAACACCTTGCCGGGTTTGCCGCCTTACGTGCGGGGGCCTAAAGCCACCATGTATGCCGGCAGACCCTGGACCATTCGTCAATATGCCGGTTTTTCAACTGCCAAAGAATCCAACGCATTTTACAGAAGGTGCCTTGCGGCCGGCCAGAAGGGGCTTTCGGTTGCTTTTGATCTTGCCACCCATCGCGGCTATGACTCCGATCATCCCAGGGTCGTCGGCGATATCGGCAAGGCCGGCGTTGCGGTGGATTCCGTCGAAGATATGAAAATTCTTTTCGATCAGATCCCGCTGGATCAGATGACGGTGTCCATGACCATGAACGGGGCCGTGCTGCCGATTTTGGCGGGATATATCGTTGCCGCCGAGGAGCAGGGAGTCAGCCAGGATAAACTGAGCGGTACCATTCAGAATGATATCTTAAAGGAGTATCTCACCCGTAATACGTATATTTATCCGCCGCAACCCTCCATGCGCATTGTTTCGGATATCATCGGATACTGCTCGAAACACATGCCCAAATACAACACCATCAGTATCAGCGGATATCACATGATGGAGGCTGGGGCTGATTCCCTATTGCAAACCGCGTTTACCATGGCAGACGGGCTGGAATATGTGCGGGCGGCTTTGAAGGCCGGACTGGACATCGATGAATTTGCCCCGCGGCTCTCTTTCTTTTTCGGAATCGGGATGAATTTTTTTATGGACATCGCCATGCTGAGAGCGGCCCGGTTTTTATGGCATAAACTTATGACAGCTCAGGATCCTTATAATAATATTATTCGGACAACTCTGGAGTGTCTGACCTCCGCCCTGGGCGGCACTCAATCCTTGCACACCAACTCTTTCGATGAGGCGGTGGGGTTGCCCACGGATTTTTCTGCCCGGATTGCCAGAAATACGCAAATTATCGTTCAGGAAGAATCACAGATTTGCCATGTGGTGGATCCCCTGGCGGGCTCTTATTACCTTGAGTCCCTGACCGACGGGATTATTCGCGAGGCCGGGAAAATCATTGATGAGGTGGAAGAGATCGGCGGTATGGCCAAGGCCATTGACACGGGTATGCCGAAATTGCGCATCGAGGAGTCGGCGGCCCGCAGGCAGGCTCAGATCGATCAGGGCAAAGATGTCATTGTGGGGGTCAACAAATATCAAATCGAAGAAGATGTAGATCTTCAAATACTGGAAGTTCCGGCCAGTGTGCGCGATGAACAAATTGCCAGGCTCAAGAAGTTAAAAACAACCCGCGACTCTCGGCGGCATCCGATGATAATTTGCTGGAATTGTGTATTGACGCGGTAAGGGTCCGAGCTACGGTGGGTGAAATTTCCGATGCCCTCGAAAAGGAATTCGAACGCTATGTGGCCACCACCCGGTGTATATCCGGAGTGTATGCGGCCGAATATGGCGAAGCTGAAATCATTGAGGCTATGCGCAAAAGGACGGAACAGTTCCAGCAAATGGAAGGCCGCCGGCCCAGGATTCTCGTAACCAAAATGGGACAGGATGGCCATGACCGTGGAATCAAGGTGATTGCCACCGGATTTGCGGACCTTGGTTTTGATGTGGACATAAGCCCCCTGTTTCAAACCCCCGAAGAAGTTGCCAAAATGGCAGTGGAAAACGATGTTCATGTGGTTGGTGTGTCCAGTCAGGTGGCAGGCCACAAAACCCTGGTGCCTCAATTGCTTGAAGCCTTGAAAACCGAAGGCGGTGAAGAAATATTGGTGGTGGTTGGGGGCATTATTCCGCCGGTAGACTATAAATATCTATATGATGCAGGTGCGGCCGGGATATTCGGTCCTGGGACGCCGGTCACGGGATCCGCAAACCAGGTAATGGATATATTGGAAATTCCTTAAGGCAGATAAAATTAAAAGCGCGCCAAAGCCGGAAGTTATTGATTTGAGTTCTGCCCGGTTTAGCATTCACTAGTGTTCTCCGACAGATTCACGATTGAAAATGAAACCATCCTACTATTTGCGGCACGCACACCCCCCTGGAATCCGCCGGTGCCGACCTGCATTGCGGTTGAAAAGACCGGCATCCTTGAAATCTGGCAAATCATTGCGGACCATAGAAAAATGCACTCAAACGCGGGCGAGTTATGGAAAAAGAGGCGGTCGCAGGCCATAGACTAATTGTGGTCCCGGATTAAAAAAAAATACTCAAGCTCCGTTTTAAACAAATTTCTGATTGGAAAAACGACTGCCCCAAAATGCCGTGCGGTCGCGAAAGTTTTGACCGTACCGAAAATTGCCGTCGAAGAGCGACTTTTTTTCTTGACAAAGATTCATTGATCTAGGAATTTAAAAATTTATTTTAACAATCCTAATGGCGGAAGATGACGCTTAAACAGTGAACCATGAACCTGTGAATGCATACAAGAGATAACCCTGAACGGTGAACTCCCTGGCCCAGACCTGACTTTAGGTTGCTCGATTATTTAGACTCATATTTGGGAACCTGACACGAGCCGCAATTAGATATTATAAGTCGCACTCTCCGAGGCGTAGGCTACGAGCCGAAGGCCAGGGCGGGCTGAACCTCTGAACGTTTACAAAGAAAGGAATTGGATAATGGGAATCGTGGAAGATAAAATCCGTGATCTGAAAGCCCGACAGGCAAAAGTGCTTGAAATGGGCGGGGAAAAGGCTGTAGCCGCCCAACGCGAAAAGGGCAAGCTAACCGCACGCGAGCGTCTGGATTTATTGTTCGATAAAGGCACATTCCGCGAAATCGACATGTTTGTCAGCCACCGCTGTGTCAATTTCGAAATGGAAAAAGTGGACATTCCGGCGGACGGTGTGGTCACCGGCCATGGCTTGGTGGACGGACGGACGGTGTTTGCTTTTGCCCAGGATTTTACCGCCCGCGCCGGCAGTCTCGGAGAGATGCATTCCAAAAAGATCTGCAAGGTAATGGACTTGGCCTTAAAGGCCGGGACGCCCTTTGTGGGAATCAATGATTCCGGCGGCGCCAGGATTCAGGAAGGTGTGGATGCGTTATCCGGATACGGTCAGATCTTTTTTCGCAATTCGGCTGCTTCCGGCGTCATCCCGCAGATTTCTGCCATCATGGGACCCACCGCCGGCGGAGCCGTGTATTCACCGGCGATGACCGATTGGGTGTTCATGGTCAAAAATACCAGTTACATGTTTATTACCGGACCCGAAGTGATTAAATCCGTTACCGGTGAGGAAATTTCCTTTGAAGATTTGGGCGGAGCAAAAACTCATAACGAAAAGAGCGGCGTGGCGCATTTTGCCTGCGAAAGCGATCAGGATGCCATCGACCAAATAAGACGTCTTCTTTCCTATCTGCCTGCCAACAACATGGAAGATCCGCCCTATGTAGCAACCGGTGACGATCCAAATCGTACGGATATATCGCTGGATTCAATTATCCCTGATAATCCCAATAAATCCTACGATATGAAAGATGTTATTCGCTGTATCGTCGATAACGGTGAATTTTTTGAACCCCATCAATATTTCGCCGGCAATATTATCGTCTGTCTTGCCAGATTGAACGGCAGAGCCATCGGCATTATTGCAAACCAACCCAAGGTGCTGGCCGGATGTCTCGACATTAACGCGTCTGATAAGGCCACCCGTTTTATTCGGTTTTGTGATTCCTTTAATATCCCATTGCTGACTATTGCCGATGTTCCCGGATACCTGCCCGGCAGTCAGCAGGAATGGGGCGGGATTATCCGGCACGGGGCCAAACTTCTGTGGTGTTATTCTGAAGCAACGGTGCCGAAACTGCTGCTCGTGCCCCGCAAAGATTATGGCGGCTCCTATCTGGCCATGTGTTCCAGTGATTTGGGCAACGACATGGCGTTTGCCTGGCCGACTGCTGAAATTGCAGTCATGGGAGCGGCCGGGGCAGCGAACATCATACATCGCAGAGAGATTAAAGACGCACAGGATCCGGCAGCCAAACGTCAGGAGAAAATCGACGAATACAACGATCTGTTTTCCAATCCTTACGTTGCAGCCAGTAGAGGCTATATTGACGCCGTCATCGTGCCAAGTGAGACCCGGCCCCGTCTCATCGATGCACTTGAGGCTATTTGCAGCAAGCGCGAGACCAGGCCTCCGAAAAAGCATGGGAATATTCCAATGTAAATAGTTTACCGGTTCGCCGGTTGAGCCCGTTTAGCCGGTTAATGATAAAAAGATGTTTTCCGGCTAACCGGACAACCGGCTCAACCGGCTCAACCTGATAGAAAGGGCAATCATATGAAAGACAGCAAGAAGGTCACCGCCGCAATCGCGGCGGTGGTGCATTATATCCAAGAAGAAGAATCCATGCTGATGCAGCAAGCGGCCATGGGCGGCATGCCGCAGGCGCCATCTGTTTCTGCTGCGACAACGGCTTTCTCTCCATGGAGCATGAATGGAAGACAAACCCAGATGCAGCTGCGCAATCTGATGCAAATGAGAACATTTAGATAATTGAAATTGACAATTTGAGGATTCAGGTGCTGATAGTCGATTTTTAATATCCAATTTAAAAAAATAGAGGAGAATCCTAAAATGAGTGATGAAAATGCAGTTAAAATGACTACCATGAATTACGACAAGGATAGGCCGACCGCGGAAAATCCTGTCAAAATCGAAGACCTGAGTCTGCGCGACGGCCACCAATCTCTTTTTGCCACCCGCGGCAGAACCGAAGACATGATTCCGGTGGCTGAAATGATGGACAACGTCGGTTTTTGGGCCATGGAAGTCTGGGGAGGCGCCACTTTTGATACCATGCACCGGTTCTTAAATGAAGACCCATGGGAACGAATTCGGACGCTGAAGCGATATATTAAAAAAACACCGTTTTCGATGCTGCTGAGAGCGCAAAACCTTGTGGGCTACCGAAACTATGCCGATGATGTGGCCCGGGCTTTTGTCGACAGAGCGGCCGCCAATGGCATGGATGTTTTCCGAACCTTTGATGCCTTGAATGACTATCGGAATTTTGAAACGGTGGTTCCGGTAATCAAAGAGTGCGGCAAGCACTTCCAGGGGTGTATATGCTATACCTTAACCGAACCGCGGCTGGGCGGAGAGGTTTACAATATTGATTATTATGTGAATAAAGCCAAAGATCTCGAGACCATGGGCGCAGACAGCATTTGTCTCAAAGACATGGCGGGACTCGTAGCACCCTATGATGCCTATGCCATTATCAAAGCCATGAAAGCTGCGGTCAAACCGCCGATTCATCTGCACAGTCACTTTACATCGGGCATGTCCTCCATGACCCATCTCAAAGCCATTGAAGCGGGGGTTGATATCATCGACACCGTCATGGCGCCTTACGGTTTTCGCACCTCCCATGCAGCGATTGAACCGCTGGTCATGACCCTGCTGGGCACCGACAGGGACACCGGATTCGACATCAGACAACTGGCAGCCATTAATGAAATTCTGGAAAAAGAGATTATGCCGAAATACAGGCACCTGTTGGACGACACCAAGACGGCAATCACGGATATAAACGTCCTGCTGCACCAGACACCGGGCGGGATGTTGTCCAACCTGGTCAACCAGATGAGGGAAATGGACGCCCTTGACAAGATAGATCAGGTCTATGCCGAACTGCCGCGGGTGCGAAAGGATTTGGGGCAGATCCCTCTGGTAACGCCCACCAGCCAGATTGTGGGGATCCAGACCGTCAACAATGTTTTGTTTGATGATGAAAATGAGCGCTACAAGATGATTACCGCCCAGGTCAAAGACCTTTGCTACGGCAAAACCGCCGTTCCCATAAACCCGGAAGTCCAGAAGAAAGCTCTAAAAGGCTATGACCGTGGTGAGGAGCCGATTACCTGCAGGCCGGCCGAGGTTCTGGAGCCGGAATTGGAAAAAGCCAAGAAAGATACTGAAGGACTTGCCGTAGACCTTGATGATATCTTGATTTACGCACTTTATCCAGTGACCGGCAAGAAGTTTTTGAAATGGAAGTACGGCAAAGAGCAACCGCCGAAGGAGGTACAGCCAAGAACACTGGAGGATGCCAAAGCCGAACAGGAGTTGCTTAAAAAGGCCAAGGCCGGAAAATTGGTTGAAATACCGGAAAAAACAGCGCCGCCCAAGGGTGAAAATTTACGGACATTTAATGTGTTCGTGGATGATGAGTATTTTGAGGTCGGCGTCGATCCGGGTGAGGGTGCACCGGTAATTAACTATGTCCAGCCTATGCCGGGTGCGGCACCGGCAGCATTTGCGCCGGCTGCACCGACAGCCCCCGCTCCGGCCGCGGCGAAGCCGGCACCGGCGCCTAAAGCCGAAGAGCCCAAAGCTGCTCCGGCTGCGGCAGCCGCGGTTGAAGGCACATCCCTGCTTGCTCCGATGCCCGGTATGATCATCAGTTTTGAGAAAAAGGTCGGCGATGAAATCAATGAAGGCGAAACAGCCGTCATCCTGGAAGCCATGAAAATGGAAAATGCACTACCGGCTCCGGCCAGTGGCACTATCAAGGCCATTAATTTCAGCAGCGGAGATTCCGTTGCCAAGGGTGATGTCCTCTGTGTGATTGGATGACAGGATGGGAAGCTGAGAGGTTAGGAAGGTGGGAAGCTGGGAAGGTGGAATTGGGAATTACTAGGAATGCGGAATTCGGAAAGGGAGTCTTCAGCCGTTGGAGGCGAATTGGCAGAGAGCATGGCGCATGGGGCAAAGAGAGGAAGAAGGAAGCTGGGAAGCAGGGAGGTTGGGGAAGCTGAAAGTCATATAAGCTAAAGTCTCAAAGGGGAGCCGATGACTGTTGGAGGAGCGCTTCGCTTGAGGTTAGAGGCGAATTGGCAGAGAGCATGGCGCATAGGGCATAGGGAAGAAGCTATGAAGCTGGGAAGTTAGGAAGGTGAGAACAAAAAAGCTCGAGGCTGAAAGCAAGTAGATACAGGACTGAACGTTCATAATTTATCCAGTTAAACCTATTTGTTTTTTGTTTAACCGGGACGCTCCTAACGAACCAAACGGTCCAAAACAGCTTAACCAAGTCAACGATCTAAATGAACTAAATGGTCCCAAATGAAAATTCACGAATATCAGGCCAAGGAGTTATTTAAAAAGTACAGTGTTCCCATTCCGCAGGGCCGTGTGGCCTTTAGTCCCGATGAAGTCGTCGGGATCGCAAAAAATTTGGGAGGGTATCCGGTTGTGGTCAAAGCCCAGGTTCACGCCGGCGGGCGGGGCAAGGGCGGGGGAGTAAAACTGGCCCAATCCGAGTCGGAGGTGCAAAGCGTTGCCGGTCAGATTATCGGCATGGACTTGGTCACCCATCAGACCGGCCCGCGGGGAAGGCGGGTCAAGAAGGTCCTGGTGGAGCAGGGACTGAACATTGAAAACGAGCTCTACCTGAGCATCATTCCGGATCGGGCCATCGCTAAGATAGTGGTGATGGCCAGTGAAGCCGGGGGGATGGACATTGAGGAAGTGGCGGC
>CALZJV010000526.1 GCA_945787595.1 uncultured Desulfobacterales bacterium
GGGGATCACCTTCAGATCCTTCTCGTAGCAGTAATCCAGATCGGAAAAGCCTGCCCCAACGCCAAGGGCATACAGCACCGCATCTTTCCAGGTATAGGTCTTGGTCACCGGATTGATGGCCTTACCGACCGTATCAAGGTTTAGCGCCATGTTCTTACCTCCCACTGATGTTAGTTAATTGTTATTTGCTATTCGTAAATCGTAAAATTGACACACAGTAACGTGTGCCGAAACGAAAAGTCCGTTTGATAATTGATTAGGTAAAGCCCAATTAGCTATGTTGGGTTTCGTTCCTCAACCCAACCTACGAAAATATAGCATTTAAAAAGACATGGTTTCAAAGGGCGAAACCCAATAAATCATGCAGACGTGCCTTCGTTTGACCAATAACCACTAACGAATAACTAAAAAGACGTTGGTTTTCCGGCTCGCTGGTACTCTGGTATGCCTGCCCGCTTTGCAGCGTCGTAGAGATGCTGGCGATCCGTCGCTGACTTGTAGGTACGGATCCAGCGCCAACCGGATAGGTTGAAGTCAGGGTTAAGCTTCAGAACCATCTCAGCCTGCCGCGCGGCATCTTCTGTTCGTCCAAGCATCGCAAGATTCGCTGCGAAGAACACATAATTGAGTTCGTTATTGACCGGGAATTTCTCCATCCTCTTTCGAAAAATGGCCTCAGATTTCTCGTAATCTCCGTTCATGAAGTAAGCAAAACCCAAAAATGCCAATTTCCTGACGGTGTCCACAGGATTGAGTCGCTGCGCACGTTCCAGATGCTCTATTGCCTTGCCTGGTTGTCCCGCAAACTGCAGGTAGAGTCCCATGAACAGGTTGGCTTCATAGCCATTTGGCTGAATTGCCAGCGCTCGTCGAACCGCATCGACTGCGGCGCTTGGATCACCCAGTGCTAGGTGGGCGCCACCAAGAGCGATATATCCCCACGCAAGTTCCTTATCGAGTTCAATCGCCTTTTGAGCTAATTCAAGGGAGGTTTTCGCGTCTGCTTCGGGTCTTTCCGTAAAGTGAAAGCGTGCCTTGACCGAATAGTTGAAGGACAACCCGGCATACGCGCTGGCGAAATTAGGGTCCAATTCGATAACCTGTCTGAACAGCTTCTCGGCGCGCTCAACCGGCTCTCTGCCGACGGCATCGACTATCCTTCTGGCCCGAAGGAACACGTCGTAGGCCTCAATGCTGGTCGTGTGTTTCAGAAAGAGACGTTCATACTCGCTGGCTTTGATCGTTACAGCCAGGGCTTTAGAAACCTTCTGGGCGACTTCCGACTGTATAGCGAAGACATCCTTGAGCTCACGGTCATAACGCTCGGCCCAGATGTGGTTCCCCTTCAGGGCATCTATCAGCTGTGCCGTAACCCGGATACGGTTCGCTGATCGCCGCACGCTTCCCTCGAGCACGTAACGTACACCGAGATCCTCAGCGACCTGGCGGATCTCGACCGGCTTATCTTTGTAGGCAAAGGTGGAGTTTCGGGCGACGACAAACAGCCCCGACACCTTTGACAGGTCGGTGATAATGTCATCGGTGACTCCGTCCGCAAAGTATCCCTTTGTCTTATCTTCTGAAAAATTTTCGAAGGGCAGCACTGCGATGGAAGGCCTGTCAGGTAGAGCAAGTGCCAATTTAGCCGGATCCGCTGGTTCGATATCGGGTTTCCATGGCATTAACCATGCGACGAGCCCGATTGCCCCAATGATCAGAAACACCATGGCCATGGCAAACCATCGTCGCCGGGTTGTCTCAGTGGTCTGGCCGTTGGCGCGATCGATGGATACAGAGTCGAGATCGGTGTCCAGATCGATGCGAAAGGCACGCACGGCTCGAGCAATGTTTTTGAAGTTGTGCTCGCCTGCGTCTTCATAATTTGCCGGGACCCGGTCGCGCACGGCGCCGTGCACCATGTCCGACACCATTACTCCGCCCGGTTCTGCCAACGCCTGCAGCCGCGCGGCGATGTTGACTCCGTCGCCGTAAACCGTGCCGTCGGTCTTCTCTATGACGTCGCCAAGATGAACGCCAATTCGAAACGGCATGCGACTATTTTCTGGCAAGGCATTTGTGGAAGCCTGCAGCGTCTGCTGAATTTCGAGCGCTGCTATAACCGCGCCGGCTGCAGTTTCGAAGACAGCGAGCACCGAATCTCCTGCCATATCAATGACCCGGCCCTGGTTAGATTCAATATGGCTTCGGAAAACAGCTCTCGCTGCGTCAAGCGTTGCCACCGTCGCCTGGTCGTCCACGGCCATCAGAAGCGAGAAACCAGCCGCATCTGCTGCCAGAATCGCAGCCAACCGATGTTTGTTTTCTCCGCCACCCACCATGCCCCCCCCCGCGAAGCGGTGCCGTAAAAAAGATAGGAATTTGCTTTTTCGATTGAGGTCTATTGCAATATGATACTTGTGGCTCTGCCCCGATGGCATACCACATGTGGGCTTCGATGCCCATGCCCCTTTTTATGGCTTATCGCGATTAAAAGTCAACTTCTGATTTTACCCTAATCCAGGATCAATAAGTTTCTATTTGACTTTCAATTCTGCACGATGATTGTCGATCAAATTCCGCATGCCGCCATAAGCAAAATTTTGCACCATCTCATTTGCAAAAAAATCATGGGGAAAGCCCAATTCGATGCGGCTGACTTCATTCAGCTTTTGCAGGTGTGCTTCATCGAGACAAAATTCCAGACAGGCCAAATTGTCTTTTAGCTGGGATAGCCGGCGGGCACCAATGATCGGGATTACGACACCGGGCTGCTGGCGCAGCCACGTCAGGGCCACCTGGGCCGGCATTTTTCCAATGGCTTCGGCAACCTCTACCACGGCAGCAGAAATCTTCTGTTTGCGTTCGTTAATGTCGACCAACGGCGCCATCATGGGATGCTCCAGCCGGTTTACTTCTTTACCGGCATTGCTGCCTTCAGCATACTTGCCGGTCAGCAGACCGCTGGCCAGCGGCGACCATGCAGTAACCGCCAGATCCAACTCCCGGGCCATCGGTAGAAGCTCGCGCTCGCAAGTACGTTCAATCAAACTGTATTCAACCTGAAGACCGACAAACTGAGTCCAGCCGCGCAGTTCAGCCAAAGTATTGGCCCGTGAGACAATCCAGGCCGGTGCATCGGAAATGCCGATGTACAAAACCTTGCCCTGCCGGACGAGATCGTCAAATGCCCGCATCACCTCTTCAACCGGCGTCATAAAATCCCATACATGCAGCCAATACAGGTCTATATAATTGGTTTTGAGGCGTTTAAGGCTGGCTTCCACCGACTGCATCATATTTTTACGCTGGTTGCCGGCGGCATTGGGGTCTTTTCCCGGTGCAGTATTTGTATATTTGGTTGCCAGCACGATCCGGTCACGATCGGATGCGATAAACTCCCCAAGAAAAAGCTCACTGGTTCCGTTGGTGTAAAGATCGGCAGTATCGATGAAATTTCCGCCGGCTTCCACAAAGGCATCATAGATTTTGCGGCTTTCATCTTTTGTAGACCCCCAACCCCAGTCGTCTCCAAAAGTCATGGTTCCCAAACAAAGCTCGGAAACCTTCAAACCGCTTTTTCCCAAAAGCTTATACCGCATGACTAACCTCCTTTCTCGTTTTAAGCCAGACTTCGTAATTTACCATGAAAATAGCTTTTTTTTTGGCATTATCGGGTGTGATGAAACTTTCTCCGACTATGGGTTTCAGGTGTCGGGTGTCAGGCCGGTCCTCGTGTTTTCACTCGTGATACCTCTTATGAAACTACATTCAAAATAACAGTTTTGCCACTAAGCCACTAAGACACGAAGAAATGATATGTATTTTAAAACATCAAATCAATTATGGGTAAGGAACCAATAAATTTTACTGTAATCTTAGTGCTTGGTGTCTTTGTGGCTGAACAAATAACATCAAAGTTTCTTTTCCGATCAGACTGGACGCTTTTCAGGTCAGCGGCGGCGCTCATATGATACTTCGCGTGGTCGAATAGCGAAGGAAGGAATTCTGACGATTTTATCTAAAAAGATAGAGCGCAGCGATTCCACCCTTCATCATTCGATATTCGATTTTTCAGAATTTCTTTTTCGATTTGACCGGCCGTTTTTTTGGCCGGCGGCTGGGCTGAACCCGGAACCCTTTAACGGTTGCGTTTTATCCGGCCAGGGACACAGTTTATTGAGGGGACAGATGGGGCATTTCGGCTTTCTGGCCACGCATGTCGCTCTGCCGAAGAAAATAAGATGCAAACAGAAGTCATGCCAGACTCTTTTGGGCATAATCTCCATTAAATCGAACTCGATTTTAACCGGATCCTTGTTTGTCGTTAAACCGAGCCGCCCTGATATTCGGGCCACGTGGGTATCCACCACAATCCCGGGTATACCAAAAGCGGCTCCCAGCACGACATTGGCTGTTTTTCGCCCGACACCGGACAGTTCGACGAGTTTCTCCAGAGTTTGCGGAACCTGTCCGTCATGGATCTCCAGCAATCTCCGGCTGCAATTTTTGATATTTTTGGCTTTGTTGTGATAAAACCCCGTCGACCGGATAAAACCTTCAATGGTTTTGATCGGCGCCCCGCAAAAATCAGCCGGCGTCTTCAGGTGCTGAAACATCACCTTCGTCACGTAAAACAGCTGGGTCTTGACCTCGGGATAAAGCTCTCGCAGGATTTTGCGAATTTTATCAGTTCGGGTTTTCAGTTTCATTCGTCTGTGAGTTGTCTGTTGTAAGTCGTCTGTTGTAAAAAAAGAAATCGTACCTAAGTTTATTGGAGAAAAATACTGCGGATATATGCCGCTTTGGATGATTCGTCAAGTATGATAAATCTGCCAGCGGGCAACCGAGCCTGTGGTGCAAAGCACAGGGATGATACGAGCGATAAGGTATGGAGAAAAAAAACAAGCCGGTTCGGGCACTCGGACTATGTTCCGGTGGTCTTGACAGCATGCTGGCCGGCCTGGTGCTGCGTGAGCAGGGTATCAAGGTCGAGTGGGTCACCTTTGAAACCCCGTTTTTCAACGCCGCCAAGGCTCGCAAAGCCTCAAAGATGACCGGAATTCCGCTAACCGTCAAATCCATTTTCGATGTTTATCTGAAAATGTTGAAGGATCCACCCGCCGGCTATGGAAAATACATGAATCCTTGCATGGACTGCCATGCCCTGATGTTTAAACTGGCGGGCGAATTGATGCATGAAAAAGACTTCGATTTTCTTTTCAGCGGTGAAGTGCTCGGCCAGCGCCCCATGTCTCAGAACAAATCATCACTGGGTTACGTGGAAAAACACTCCGGTTTTAAAGGCTATATCCTGCGTCCCTTGAGCGCCGCAAACCTGCCGCCAACCATCCCGGAAAGAGAAGGTCTGGTAGACCGAGACCGGCTGTTGGATATATCGGGCAGGGGCCGCAGCCGCCAGATAAAGCTGGCGGAAAAATTCGGGGTTACAGAATATCCCGCCCCCGCCGGCGGCTGTCTGCTGACCGACAAGAATTTTTCCAACCGACTCAGAGACCTGTTCGAGCATCAGGCCGACTGCACCGAAGAAGAGCTGCATCTTTTAAAGCACGGTCGCCATTTTCGATTAAATCCCGAGACCAAGTTGATTGTCGGCAGAACCGAACGGGACAATCAGAATATCCTTAACTACCACAACCCAGCGGCCGACACGGTCATTGACGTCAAGGATTATCCCAGCCCTATTGCCTTGGTGCCCCGCGGTGCCAAAAAAGAGTCTATCCAACTGGCGGCAGCTATTTGCACAGGGTACAGCAAAGCGCCGAAATTATCATCGGTGGATGTCCTGATCAAGACTTCCGGCAGAAAAAAGGTTATCCAGGTGATCGCCATCATTCCGGAGGATGTGGCCAGGATGTTGATATAACCCAACCCGGACAAGCCGGAATTGAATATTGACGATTTAAGATTTGTGGTATCGCTCTCCGAGCCGTAGGATCTACCCTCCGGGGCGTAGTCACAGTCCCCTACGGGACGGAGTCGAGCCGGAGGCTAAAATATTCAATCTGGCTATGGTATAAATCATGTGCAAACACGATGTGATTTCAATAAATAGGTACTAAACGGAGAGGTTTCAGGTTTGGACGCTACGCCCTTCGGACTTCGACCCCACACGCAGGGATCAATTCCGTTAAGAGAGACCTAATCGATACCCCCTGTGGGCCGAGGTTCCCATGAAATTTAAGCGCAAAGTTAAGCCTATCAACGAATCGGTGAAGATCTTCTATAGAGGCGCGATGAATAGAGCGCTAAAATCAGTCATTATCCGGGAGTCATCATGAAAATAATCAATCAAACGACGCTCTCAACTGTTTTTGTTCTCATTTTTACCCTCATGTTGGGTGCCGCCCCTGCGGTTCAGACAAACGAGACGGTTTTTGCCGATGATTCCGTTGTCAAACGTTTAACAGTATCAACCCAGGTCTCCAAAAAAACTTCAAAATTGCAGACAATATATCTTGTTGAAGAATCTGTTTTTCATCGGTTTATAAAACGTGGCAAAGGTTATTTGTCTTTAATTGGGCAACGATTGAGTTTTGTGTTTGCAAAATATGCCGAAGTCCCTTCGGAGTTGGACAGAGCACTTGATCAGCTGACCGAGGGCAGGGGCCCGGGATATTTGGCCAAAATTATGCTTCTGTTCCTGCTGTTGATTGCCATTGGGATTGGTGCGGAAAAATTGTTCAATATTACCATCCAAAAGCAGAAGCAGCAGCTCCAAAGCACCATTCCCAACTCTTTTTTTCAGCTACTAGCCAGGCTTTCAGGTCGGACGGTGCTGGAGCTGTTATCCTTTGCTGTTTTTGCACTCACAATTATTGTACTATACCTTTTGTTCTACCCGACCAACAGCCCGCTGCACCAAATTGCCATAATGTATCTACCACCGATTTTCATCATTCGTCTTGCCAGCATTGTGTTAAATGCTGTGTACTCGCCGAAAACACCTCATTTGCGAATAGTCCCTCAGAATTGCCTCTCGGCTGGTACCTATTTAAAAGGATTTATGGCCTTTATCATTATCAGCCTTTTCATTTCAAAAACCTTGATCCTGTTAAATAGCTACGGCATGAACGAAGGTGTATTTCTGCTGCTTTATGCCCACCTGGGCCTGATTCAATTTATCATTTTACTGACTATCCTTTGGAATGATCGCGTCCGCATCAGTCGCTTGGTCGTAAAGGATCAGGACGCCGCGACATCACAATCCCCGCCTTCAGGAATCAACATAAAACGCTTGTGGTTTCCGATAGCATGTTTGGGGCTTTTAGGTTTCGAGCTGCTCTGGCAGGTCAATTTAATTATGTACCGCAAAGATCTGGTGCTGCCGTTGCTGTTGACAATTTTATGCATCCCTTTTGGATTTCTGCTCTTTTCCATCGGCAATCGCCTGCTTCAGATAGCCGCCGGACAGACCGAACTAATGGATCCTCGCATCGTGAATCAGGATATTCTGCCCAAGGATGCCGATATCTCTGCTTTCGTCAACGTTGAACTACCACCGGAGCCTATCTTTAGCGCCCAGGGCGACGGTTCCTCAGGGCCGAATGCGTCACTTTTTAGTCGCAACCAACAGTTAATTCGAAAAATAATGGGCATTCTTATCGGATGCGCCCTATTTTTCTGGATACTCGATTTGTGGGGACTGGACCTCCCGCTAGGCCGTTCGGTCGTCCAATCGGCCGCCAGCATTTTCGCAACCCTTTTGCTGGCCTATGTGGTTTGGGAAATTTGCCGAACAATAATCGACCACAAGCTAGAAGAAGACCGCGTCCAATCCGGGCTGGATATGGAGGACATGGAAGAAGGGACCGAGGGGTCACGCAAGGGGACGCTGTTGACCCTATTGCGAAAAGTTATTGTTGCACTGATTGGCGTGATCGTGGTGCTGATCACCCTGAACGCCGTTGGTATCAATATCGGTCCGCTGCTGGCCGGGGCCGGTATTTTGGGATTGGCCGTAGGTTTCGGATCTCAAACCCTGGTGAAAGATATCCTTTCAGGTGTTTTTTTTCTGATGGATGATGCCTTCCGGGTGGGCGACTATATTGAAACTGCCGGAACCAAAGGCCGGTCCAAAATTTCAGCCGGGATTACATCATCACCAAGCTGGATGTACGCGTTCGTTATGATGCCGATATCGACAAAATCAGAAAAATTATTAAAAAAATAAGCCAGGAATTGGAACAAGATGAAGAAATCGGTCAGCTGCTGCTCAGCAAAATAAAATCCCAGGGCGTCAGAGAGATGGATGATTCTGCCATGATTTTGAGGGTCAAGTTTAAAACCAAACCGGGAGATCAATTTGTAATACGCCGCGAGGTATACCGACGCATCCAGGAACGTTTTAGAGCAGAGGGCATCGAATTCGCCCATCGAAATGTCACCGTCTACCTCCCTCCGGAAGTGACCGGAGCTGCCGACGGCAACAACCTCGAAGAGGACGCTGTGGATAGTGGTCGTCTGGATAAAAGACTGCTTGAGGCGGGTGCAGCTGCAGCTATCGCAGCATCCCAAGCAGAAGAATCTGAAAAAAAGCCCCACAATTAGAAAACAATTTCTTCAGCACACCCAAAAATTTTGCAGCCCCTATAAATTTCACAATTACGATATGTGTGCAATTCAGAATCTTATAAAAAGCCAGCCAGCCCATCCTAAAGCTATGGATGTAACTCAATTTCTCCGTAGAAACGTTTAATTTCCATCGCGAATCCCAGATTTTCGGATATATAACCTTTCTTTTCAGATTTAATATTTTTTATTTGATAAATAAAATATTTTTTTCATATTAATGAAATAAAATTTTCATTTACTCAGAATTCTGGATGGCGGCATTTCAACCCAGTGGCATCATGTTTAAGAACTGAAGTTCCAATCGTTCCGACCTTCGACCAATCTAAGGAGAAAGCAATGAGCAGTGGCGGATTAACCGGAGGCATTTACAAACCGCTTACCGGGGAACAAATCGAGTTAATTCACGATCAGGCCCTTCGACTTCTGGAGGAGGTGGGCATGACCTATGAAAATGGGCAGGACCACATGCTGAATCTAGTGACCAAAGCCGGCGCCAAGGTCGACAGCAGTGCCCAGCGTATCTACTTTCCACGGCAGTTGGTTAGGGAAATGGTGGCCCAAGCGCCCGGGGATTTTACCCTTTACAGCCGGGACGGTAACAATGATTTAAATCTGGGCAAGGACCGCGTCCATGCTGGAACAGGTGGCACCACGGTCAATGTGCTGGAAATGGAAAGCGACCAGGTGCGGCCGAGTATGCTAAAGGACATTCATAATATTGCGCGCATCACCCAAGAGATGAAACATATTCATTTTTTTCAAAACTGCTGCGTGCCCAATGACGTACCGATCGAGCAATACGACCTGAACATCACCTTTGCGGCCATGATGGGCACCACAAAACATGTCATGTTCGGCTGCAATTTTGATGACGGTCTGCGAGAGACTTTTGGAATGGTCGCAAGAATTTCAGGTGGGGAAGAGGCTCTGCGGGCACGTCCTTTCTTTTCTATCAGCTCCTGTATGATTATCAGCCCCTTAAAATTTTGCACCCAATCGACTCTAAACGTGCGCACCGCAGCTGAACTTGAGATCCCGACAACGATTACCAGCGCGCCGATGAGCGGTTCGACCTCGCCCATGACAATGGCCGGCACTTTATTGCAGACCCATGCCGAAGAGTTGGCCGGAATTACGGTCCATCAGCTTTACCGCTCAGGCGCCCCGGTGCTTTACGGCGGGCTTCCGGCAATGGCCGACATGGCCAGTATGGGTTACCAGGGCGGCGGGGTAGAGTGCGGTATCATGCAGGCCGCCATTCACCAGCTATGCCAACATATCGATGTCCCCAACTACGCCAGCTCGGGCCTTACCGACGCGAAAATACCCGATGCCCAGGCCGGCTGGGAAAAAGCATTTACTACCAGTTTGGCCGTTATGGGTGGCTGTAATTACATTCACCATGCCGCGGGTATGTTGGAGTCCATGAGTTGCATCGCTTACGAGCAATATGTCATCGATGACGAGATCATTGGTCAAGCGTGCAAAATTCTAAAGGGGATTTACACGGATGAAGATCATCTGGGCTTCGACGCTATCCGCGAAGTGGGACCCGGCGGAAATTATCTCGTATCAAACCATACCTTTGACCACTTGCGTAGTGAATACTTCCAAGGAAACGGAGTGAGCGACAAAAGCAATCGGGAGCAGTGGCTAAACAACGGCGGTTTGAACGCCAGGGACCGGGCGCGAGATATTGTTCGGGCCATTCTTAACCGCCCCATGGAACCAAAAATCGATCCGGAAATCGAAAAAGAGATCCGCCGCGATTTCAAGGTGCTCTTATAACAGAAGGTCTATGGTGAGTGTGCGCCGGTGCAATCTATACGCACTTGGCCACCAATGACGTGGCGATTGGGAAAAGCAAAGAATCCTGGCCCAAAGGACCCGGCTTAGAGTTGGCCCCAAAGGCGGCTCTGGAATTAAACCTCAGGAGCAATGGAGTATTGGAGTGATGGAGTAATGGGAAAAACGTTTCCAAGAGTATTCGGGAGTTCAAAATGATTTACACTCACCACTTGAATTGGTTTTTACCCGATTACATTTACCGAGTAAATGATCAGATCGCTGGATTAACCCAAACACGATTTATACACCTCGGTCTGAGTTTCGCCCAACACTCCAATACTCCTGTACCCCAACACTGCGGCACCAAATTCTCGGCCTAGCCAGTTTTCTGTGACCTGGCCAACAGGATCAGATTTACTATATTGGAATAAAAATAATGCCGAACAAAATCAAAGCGACCGCCGCCGGCAAGCTGATTCCTCTTGATGACGGCGATACCGGTGAGATGCTTTTTTTTCAGGAGGTTTTTGGTTTCGAATCAAAATCCCCGGGCTGGGTCCGGGAGGGCGACCGGGTGTTCTATTTTCCGGACCGGATCACGGAAGAACAGGCCATTGAAAAATTGTCCGAGACCGCCGCATAAATGATTTTAATAAGGCGGTAGATAAAATTCTAAGCGCCGACCGGGTGGTGATTATCGGCTGCATGGCCTCCGCCAGTCTGGCTACGCACTTCGGTCGAATGCTGGGGAAGGTATTTCCAAGAACTGATGTTATTAATTCAGAGGGGGTTTTAGAATCCACAAAACTTCTCCGTTTGACCCAAGACTCGACTGTAATTCTGATAGCCTTCCCCCACTATCCGAATGCGACGATCCGGCTCGGGCAGGCTGCGCTGAAATCCGGCGCCAAAACAATTGCCATCACCGACAGTCATCTTTCGCCCATTAGTAACCTTGGCGACGTAGCCTTTCATATTTATCTGGGCATACCAAGCTATGTAGATGCCTATGCCGCACCGCTGACGTTCATCAATGCAATATGCACGGAAATAGCTGAAAAAATGTCCGAATGCGCGGTCCAAAACCTGGATAATTATGATCGACTGGCCGAAGATTCCCAACTGTTTTTTAAGCTCACAAAAAGAGGTCGGCGAAATCTTAAAAAAACGGATGACCCCGGTTTGAAGCGGATACGGGAGAAGCCTCAGAAACCATCTCTTGAACCTTAACCAAATTTTTTATCAAATTGTAAAGGATTTGTAATGAAGAAAAATTGTGACGTGCTGATCATAGGTTCCGGCATCATCGGATGCTGCCTGGCGCTCGAACTTAGCAAAATGAACTACCAAACACTGAATGTGGATTTTCAGCCGGCAGCAGGCGCAGGCTCCACGGCTAATTCCTGCGGCAATGTTCGGTTTTATTACTCGACCTATAACGGGGTCGCAACCGCTTATGAAAGTGCCTGGTACTGGCACAACTGGAAAAAAATATATCGGTGTGGCGGATCCGCGTGGGACCGCCAAATATCATAATACAGGATCGGTCTTTATTAAAAACCAAGTCATCGATTGGCCCAAATTCAAGATGAACTTCGATAAAGTGGGGGTCCGGTACGAGGAGTGGGACTTGGCTACTCTGCAGCGAAAGATCCCCGTTTGTGACTTTCACTCGTTTTACCCCCCGAAGCGCCCCGAAGATCCGGATTTCAATCAGGCCCCCGGTGAGTGGTTGGAAGGGGCCTGCTATACCCCGGAATCAGGATACGTAGGGGAGCCGCAATTGGCAACTCAGAACGTGGAATGTGCGGCCAAGGCACAGGGAGCAGAATTTATATATGATGCCCGCGTAATAGAAATCCGCCGTGACGATGAAAGGGTGCGGGGAGTAACCTTGGACGACGGAGCTCAAATAAACGCCTCGATCGTTGTCAACGTGGCCGGCCCGCACTCTTTCAAGATCACCGAGATGGCCGGACTGAGCACCGCTAACGAAATCAAAACCCGGGCCTTGCGGCACGAGGTTCATGTGGTGCCTCCCCCCGAAGGATATCTGCCGGAAGAGAAAGGTTACCATACGAATGACGCTGATATCGGCGCCTATTATCGCCCCGAGGCGGGTAATATGATTCTGACCGGCAGCGTCGATCCGGTTTGCGATCCCAAAGAGTGGGTCGATCCGGATAATTTCAATCGGGAGGTGAGCGAAAACCAGTGGAGGGCCCAGGTCTACCGTCTGGCGCGACGGATCCCTGACCTGCCGATTCCCAACCGGCCTTCGGGCATCGTGGATCTATATGACGTCAGTGATGACTGGATTCCCATTTATGACAAATCGGATCTGAATGGATACTACCAGGCCATCGGGACCAGCGGGAACCAGTTTAAAACGGCACCTGTCGCAGGTGCCATGATGGCTGAGTTGATTCGACAGGTAGAAAACGGCTACGATCATGACGCCCGGCCCTTACCATATAAATTGCCCCACATTGGTTTAACCATCGACACGGGGGTGTTCCACCGCAATCGAAAGATTAATAAAAACAGCAGCTTCAGCGTTGTTGGCTGATATATCTTCTCGGCAGTTCATGTGCTGATCCATACCTTTGTACAAATCCGTCGACAACTATCAAAGATAAAAGAGGACAGAAAAATTAAAAACGATCCGGGCGAAAAAATCTGGTAAGCCAGAATAAATCTTTAATTCCCAAAAAAAGTTTATATTTCTT
>CALZJV010000527.1 GCA_945787595.1 uncultured Desulfobacterales bacterium
CATCCTGCCTGCCGGGGCGAAGCGTTTTAGCGAAGACTGGTTGATCCTGTCAGAAAATGGAAAGTTCATGCCGTTAAGTTTTTTATTCGATCAAACGGTCGCTTTTCAGGACAGCGGCGATGCTCGTATGAGACTCCGCAGGTCGATGTCTCCATTACGATCAAATCAATGGCTTCAGCGTTCAGCGGCTGGGCTGAAACCCTATCATCTGTCTTGTCTCCTAAGATTTCAATCTTTTGTCCTCTACTCTATGCGCTCTGTCCCATGCCCTACGCTCTTTCCCCGCATTCCGCCTTCCGATTTCCCTCCGGGGCCGCTTCCAGCCCGTAGGCTTATAGGCCGGAGGGTAGGCCCCTAATGCCCCCACGGGCCGGAGGCCGCATTCAAATCCCTCTGTCCACTATTTTCTGTCTTCTGACATCTGTCCTCTGACCTCCGTCCTCTGCCTTCTGTTCTCTGTCTTCAGCCGTCACATTGGATCGAGGACAATGATCACCCTGCATTCCCTCATAAACAGCAGGTGCTCCGAGGCACTGCGCAGCTTGGCGGCATCCGCGTTGCTGATGACAAAGTCGCAGCGACTCGGCGATAGGACTTTTAGGGCCTTGACGATCAATGGATTGTCGGAAACCCGCGGATGGAATTTCGCCTGCCACAGATCGGCTGCATAACTGACCATGCCGCGTTGAACGGCGAATTCACGACTGACATACGCCGGACCGAATGCCTCCTCCAAGTTTTCATCTAAAACGCTAGGTGCCAGGACAGGAACAGCCTGAAGGCCCCTGGCATCCACTACCATGCCGGTAAAGATTTCCGATGACCGCGAGCGGATTCGCAACCGCGAGGGGCTGTTGGGTTTTAAGACCTGTTTAATGGATTCGATCTGCCTGATTTCCGGAGGAAGGATGAGTTGGGCAAAACCACCACTAAGCGACATCTGTGACCATACTTCCACGGTTCCGTCGTACCGATATTTCCTCAGTCTTTCGATTTCCGGGGATTTGTGAGCCATATCCCTTAGCTGTTTCATGATGGATGGGAAATTTTCAACGATATCGATAACCCGGTTCTGGGAATTTATTCGAAGGCTGACAATGGTTTCTAAAAGATTATGACCTGCTTTGTTGATGGCCTCTGAAAGGATGACCTGACGGTTAGCCTGGGGTTTGGCGTAATAGGTATATGTCGCCGGAACCCCGATGCCTTTTGCCTCTACGACACCGGCGGTCCAATCAATGGCGCCGTCTTTCTTGAATTCGATCAGCGAACGGTGATCCGCCCCGTATCCTGTGATGGAAATGAGGGTTAGAACCGTAATTATTAAAGGGAATTTCAAATGGTTTTTCATCTATCTAATTATACTGGTCGTTTCAAAAAGCAGGCAACCAGCATGTATTTAACCGTTAAGATTTTAATATTGTATATAGGTGATCATGCAGACGAAGTCAATATAGGGGTGAGCAGTGTTCAGGGTGTTTTTGTTCTGTCCTATCTAGTTTCCATCCACAAATGGTCTTTTTGCCCAATCTCGGCGTCAATCGGCGCGTTTGTTTGTGCGACGTAGCCAGCTACGTCTCCGCACAACCGCTTGATTTCCTTGACCTTGCCCAAACTGATTTTAACCGATTTATGGATGGGCACTATCTAACAAATGATATCAGCTCGGAATTAGAACAAATTTATCGTGATCAAATTTGATTTGGCCGTAAAAAGTCACAAAAAGCACCAAAATAAAAATTAATAAATTGTAATTTCAATGGGTTATGAGATCGAAATTCGAGAGTTTTGACTTTTTACGAAATTGTCAAATTTGGAAAGGGCATTGACTTTTTCGGCAATCCGATTTAGTGTATACATATTAATGAGGTGTATACAATTATGGAAACCATAACGCTGTCTACCAGATTGGCTAAAAATGAGGCCAGAAAAATCGATAAACTAGCCACCGACCTTGGGCTTGATCGGGGAGCGCTACTCAAACAACTGATCCGAAAAGGTCTTAAGGACATTCAGACCGAAAGGGCTCTCGATGCCTACCGTCGGGGAACCATAACCCTCTCACGGGCTGCTGAAATCGCAGAGCTGACCCTGCGTGATATACTGCTCCTCCTGCCGGAAGAATCAATAGAGTTGAACTATGACGTACGGGAGTTTCAAAGAGATATGGAAAATATCTGATATGATCATTGTTGCCGATTCGGCACCGCTCATTTTTCTTGCCAAAATCAATCAACTACCTTTGTCAACCGGTCTGTTCAACGCCGAAATTCTGGTCCCTGTGGTTGTAAGAAAAGAAATCCTCGGGCCGGACGTTCCCCCTGATGAAGAAAGACTGCTGACGGGCTTTCTGTCCGGTTGCCAGGTCGTGGCGTTACGTAAACCCACCAGATTTGCCCAGGCCTTGAGTTATGCGGACAATTGTATCCTGACTCTGGCTGTCAAAGAGCAGGCAAACGTGGTATTCTCCGATGATCGCTTGCTCCGAAAGACCGCTATTATAGAGGGCATCCGGGTTATTGGAACTATCGGAATATTGATTCGGGCGACAAAAGCCTCTATTATAACCGCAAAAAAATCTGTGGAACTACTGGACGAGCTGGTTGAAGAACACAATTTTAGAATCAGCACCCGTGTTTACGAAATTGCCCGCAATGCCGTTGACCAAGTTCATCTCAACGGGGCTTGAGCAACACGGCGAGAGATAGCAAAGGAATTCCAGTCTACACCCTCCCGCCGGACCACCTCAGCTTTGTTTTCAGCACGTTAAAATAGTGCCGGCCGGGCAGGGTAATCATGTTGAGGGGATGGGGGCTTTTGCGGACGAAGATGGTGTCTTTGTCGGTGATATCCAGACCTTCCTGCCCATCGAATGTCAGCATGATATCTGAGGCTCCCTTTTCGAGCTTGAGTTTGATCTCGATGGAGTCCGGAACGATCAGGGGACGGTTGGTCAGGGTAAATGGGCAGATGGGACTGATGATGATAGCGGGAACCTCCGGATGAATCACCGGACCGCCGGCGGCCAAAGAATAGGCGGTGGACCCCGTGGGTGTGGCGACGATAAGACCGTCTGCTTTGAAAGTGGTCAGATAATCGCCGTCGATATATGTTACGATGCTGGCCAGTCTGGCCAGGGCACCTCTGTTTATCACAATATCATTGAGTACGGTTTCACTGATTATTTCTTTATCTCCCCGCATTACCTGGACATCGAGACGTGTGCGGCAGTGGATGGTAAAATCATCCTTGAGAATATTTTCGGCAGCCGGAAATAGGCTTACTGCTGCTGTTTCCGCCAGAAATCCGATTTTGCCGAACTTGACACCCAGCACCGGTATGCTGCAGTCTCCCACCCAGCGGACAGCGCTTAAAAAGGTTCCGTCACCACCCAGCACAAACACGCAAAACAGATCCCGCGGTGCGACAGATTTGTTGTTTTTCATTGAATGAATTCCGGGCGGTGAGCTTTCTCTTCTGATCACTTCAATATTTTTATTGGTCAGCCACAATTCAAATTCGTCCGCCTTTTTACCGGCCTGTTTGTCTTTTTTTACAAATAATCCAACTTTTCGCAAAATTTCAATCCATTCCCTATTGTTTTAATTTCAACAAGTTCAGATCCGCCAAGGGTGAAAATGTCACCTGACTTGAACTATTCATACAAGCATCAGGATTGAACAGCAAGCAATTTTTGGGTGTTATGAATGAAAATTGGATCTTGACTCATTGTAATCATTTTATTATATAAAATCATTTCTGGGGCAATTGTGCTCGACTTATTAATATTCTTAAAGGAGGGATTATTATGAGAAACAAGGGGACGTTTTTATTCATGGGTCTGGTTTTTGGCCTGGCGTTGGTTTTTGGCATCACCACCGGAGCCATGGCAGACAACATCAGGATCGGTGTGGCCTCACCCTTCACAGGCGACCTGGCTGCCTACGGTGATAATATCAAGGCCGGCGTCAACCTCAAGCTCAAAGAGATCAATGATGCCGGCGGTATCAACGGTCAGAAGGTGGAGCTTGTCTGGGGCGACGACCTTTGTGCGCCTAAAGATGCGGGTACGGTAGCCTCTAAATTCGCAGCGGATAAAAGCATCGTGGCCGTTATCGGCCATTTGTGCTCTTCGGCGACGCTGGCTGCCATGCCGATCTATGTGCGGGCAGGGCTGCCCGCCATTTCGCCTACTTCTACCAATCCGACCATCGGCGATGTCGGCAAGGGCTGGTTTTTCCGGAACTGTTACACCGACGCCTTTCAGGGCAAATATCTGGCCTCATATGTTGTGCCGAAGCTGCTGGGAAAGAATTCGGTGGCCATCTTTTATGAGAACAACGACTATGCCATCGGCCTCAAAGACTCATTTATGGCGGGGGCCGAGTCCGCCGGCCTGAAGGTGACCGGCGCTGAGGCCTACGTCGCCAAGACGACCGATTTTACTCCCCAGCTGACGAAGCTTTTGCGCGATAAACCTGACACGATCTTTTTGTGCGGCTACCATCCGGAGGGCGCTCTGATTGCCGGTCAGGCCCGGAAACTGGGTTTCAATGGACCGCTCTTCGGTGCCGACGGCATTGACAATGAAGATTACATCAAACTCGGCGGCAAGGCCACCGACAACACTTACCTCACTGTTCCCTTCCTGGCATCTTCGGCAGGCCCGGCGGGACAGGACTTCGCTAAACGATTCAAGGAAGCCTATGGTCGTGACGTGGACTGGATGAGCGCCAATGCCTATGACTGCCTGGGTATCCTGGCCCAGGTCATTGCCACAGCCGGTCTCGACCGCAAGAAAATTCGTGAAGGGCTGGCTGCAATTAACTCCGAGGCCAACGGTTATCAGGGGATCACCGGTCTGACCTACTTTGATGAGAAGGGTGATACTACCAAACCCGCCTTCGTTAAAATGGTCAAAGATGGTAAGTTCGTAGCGGCCGAATAGCTGCTCCGATAATTGAGATACCATTCAAGACGCCGGAATTTGTGGGTTCCGGCGTCTTGCCATGCGTCAAGGGAGGTCGTTTGTTCCTACAGCAGCTTGTCAACGGACTAACCATCGGCGGAATATACGCTATGATTGCGGTGGGTTATACCATGATCTACGGTGTTGTCCAGCTTATTAATTTTGCTCACGGCGAAATTTACATGTTGGGCGCCTTTTTCGCCGTCACCTTCATCAGTGTTCTGGGCTTCCCTTTTTATGTGGCTTTCCCCCTTTCCATGGTCTGTTGCGCCATTTGCGGTGTGTTGTTGGATATTGTCGCCTATCGACCGTTAAGACAGTCACCCCGTCTGGCCGCCTTGATCACGGCCATCGGAATGTCCATTTTCCTGCAAAACCTGGCCATGGTTATCTGGGGTTCCCGGCCCAAACCTTTTCCGCAGGGAGCTTTGCCCGCCTATTTTGAGAAAACAGCTGTCAGTTTTGGCGAGGTCAATCTCTCCTGGTTCCATCTCTTCATCTTTGGCCTGACGATTGTCATGATGGTGGGACTCAACCTTATCATCAAGAAAACCCGGTGGGGCAAGGCGATGCGGGCCGTGGCCCAGAATAAAACCATGGCGGCCCTAGCCGGGATCAACGTCAACCGGGTGATCTCCTATACCTTCGCTCTGGCCGGGGCCTTGGGCGGAGCCGCCGGCATTATGGTGGGCGCTTTCTACAATTCGCTCTACCCGACCATGGGTTACGTCGCCGGGGTCAAGGCATTTGCCGCTGCCGTATTGGGCGGTATCGGTTCGGTGCCGGGTGCCATGTTAGGCGGGGTGGTGCTCGGTGTGGCCGAGGCCTTTGGGGCAGGATATTTGAGCTCGCTTTACCGGGACGGTATCTCTTACGCCGTCATGATCATCGTCATTATTTTGATCCCTGCGGGCTTGTTCGGCAGGGTACTCAAGGAAACCAAGAAGAGTATGTGAGATGGGAAAATTTGAACCACAGAACCTGACTCGCGGCGCGAAAATAAGAATCGGCTTGTTGGTGCTTGCCCTGATCTTTCCGTTTTTTCCCTTAGTTTCGGATTATTTGCTCCATATCGTCATCCTTATTTTTCTATACATGATTCTGGCTTTAGGGTTAAACATCGTACCCGGCTTCAACGGGCTGTTGGATCTGGGTTATGT
>CALZJV010000528.1 GCA_945787595.1 uncultured Desulfobacterales bacterium
AAAATGGCAAAGGACGCTAAATTAACCAAGGCCGCCGCCGGCAGAGCGTTTGAATCATTCCTCGATGGGGTGACCAAAGGCTTGAAAAAAAGAAACAGCAGGGTAACCCTGGTCGGCTTTGGTACATTTAGCAATGTTTACCGTAAAACGCGCAAGGGCCGCAATCCTCAGACAGGCGAGAAGATCAAAATTAAAGGCAAAAATGTTGTCAAATTCAAACCCGGCAAATCGCTCAGAGAAAAAATTTGATCCATCCCAATTTATCTACTAAGTTTCTGAGAAATATTTTTTTTCTTGACAAAAGGTGGAAGTAAATTCTAAAGAATTTTTAAAGGTGCCATTTAGGCTTAATAGGGAATCCCGTTAAAACCGGGAGCGGTCCCGCCGCTGTAGCCCCGCCCTTTTCTCATTGAAAAAGGGAACCTGCACAGCCCTGTGTGTCACTGTTTCGTCCGAACGAGATGGGAAGGCCGCTGAGCGGGCGGGGGAGTCAGAAGACCTGCCTTGCCAATATAGAGCTGGATTTCCGCGTGAGTACGGAGCCGGTTGACGGACGCTAAGGGTTAAGAAAACTGGGTGCAGCCCTTCAAGTGTAACTGCTTGAAGGGCTTTTTTATTGGCATCCGTTGAGTGGTTAAGGGTTTACGAAACAATAAGTTCACAATTTTAGGCGTTGAGGCGCCCGTCTGGCAAGGCGCGAAAACGCAGAAATATCTGGATATTCCGAGCTTTCGCAACGCAGCCAGGCGGGATGCATCGGCGTATAAAATGTGAAGTTATTTTTGAGTGAGCCCTAAGTTCGAACCTTCGGCAGGGTACGGAGGCCGGCCGAATAACTCTAATTTCCAACGATTAAGGAGGTTTTACAGATGAAAAAACAATATTGTATTTTTGTTTCGGCTATTATTTTTATGATTTGTCTGGGTTCGGTCACATGGGCAGGCGATCACGGTCACAAAGCGCCTAAAAAGGTGGGTATTTTACTGGTGGCTTTTGGCTCGAGCGAACCCAGCGCCCAGGTGTCTTTTAAAAACTTAGATAAAAAGACCAGGGCGGCTTTTCCCGGGATACCCGTACGCTGGGCCTATACCTCACATATCATTCGGAAGAAACTGGCCAAACAGGGCACGCATCTGGATTCTCCTGAAGTGGCCCTCGCCAGATTGATGGATGAAGGCTTTACCCACGTGGCCGTGCAGTCGCTGCACACCATCGGCGGCGCAGAATACCACGATTTGCGCCGAACCGTCGGCGCCTACAGGATGATGGGTGGGTTCCATCGGATCGTATTGGGATATCCCTTGCTGGCCACCCAGGACGACATGCAGCGAGCTGTGGATGCCATTCTGAAAAATATCCCGCAAGACCGCCGAAATGGCGACGCGGTGGTGCTGATGGGTCACGGCACCCATCATCCGTCTAACGCGTTTTACGCAGCTTTAATGTTTCAGCTCCAGCTCAGAGACCCCAACATTTTCGTGGGTACCGTGGAAGGCTTCCCGGACATCGACGACATCAAAAAAATGCTGCTCAAGAAGAACATCAAGAAAGGATATTTAATGCCCTTTATGTCCGTCGCAGGCGACCACGCCAAAAATGACATGGCCGGCGATGAGGAAGATTCCTGGAAATCCGTTCTAACTAAAGCCGGGATTGCATGCGTACCCATTCTCAAGGGAACGGCAGAGTATGATAGTTTCATTGATATTTGGGTAAGTCATATTCGCGGTCCGCTGAGTCATTTTGATTGATTCTTTCCCGTAATTCGGCCAGAGACTATTCAACTACAAAAGGGAGAACGTGTGCTGCGCTTGAGCGGCGAGCTGGATGACATCACCGGTGAAAAGCGGTATTCCATTTCCTCATGGAGATCAGTCACCGCAAAATTAAAAACCTAAAGCGGAATGTAAATTTTAGATTGCAAAATTCAATCTGAAAATTAGCTGATCCTTCCGATCCGAGTTCGGTAAGAAATTGTGACCAAATTTCGATTGCCAATTTATTCTTCACATAATAAGATACAGTAATCTAATTAACTGAGGGGTCGGGGAGTTTCTCAGAGCCGACCCGCTGCATGGATAATCGCCAGCGAAACCGCATGAACTAGACCCTAAGGCCTCGTAATGAAAGAACAGTAATCAAAATGAAAACGGAAGATTGTGCGCAATGCCGCGATTGGATGTTAAATAAAAGCCGCTGAGCAAAGCTGTTCATCCATAACGATCCCTCTGCAAAAAAAAGCGCGCGAATTTGCACTAAAAGAGATATTACCCGTAGCCAACTACTACGACGAAATCGATGAAACACCGCGTCCGGTGTTAAAAAAAGCCTATGAATCCGGTCTCATGAACGGAGACATCCCGAAAAAATACGGCGGCAACGGCTGGGGCTTGATAGAAGCGGTTGTACTCACCGAAGAATTTGCCGCTGCCTGCCCCGGCCTTGCCACGTCTATCTTTGATAATTCTTTAGGAATGGAACCACTGCTGCTTTCAAAAAATGAACCGCTAAAAAAGAAATACTTCAGCAAATTACTAAACGATTTCAAATTGATCTGCTTTGCCACATCCGAACCCACCATGGGATCGGACGTTGCCGGAATGCGCTGCAAGGCTGAAAGGGACGGAAATGACTACATTTTGAACGGCACCAAATATTGGATCACCAACGGCGGTATCGCCGATTACATGTCGGTGTTCGCCACCGTAGATCCAGATTCCCAGCACGAAGGAATTTGCGCCTTTCTGGTAGAAAGAGACTGGCCGGGTGTGTCCATCGGACGCAAAATTCCCAAACTGGGTCAACGCGGGTCCAACACCGTGGGGATAAATTTTAAAGATGTCAGGGTTCCCAAAGAAAATATCATGGCACCGCCGGGTGAAGGATTTGTGCTGGCCATGCAGACCTTTTCTCGCACCCGCCCGGCCATTGGCGCCTTAGCTGTCGGCACGGCACGCTCAGCCATGGAATTTGCCACGGACTATGCCAAAAAACGTCGTGCCTTCGGCACTAAAATTGCCAATTTTCAGGCCATTCAGCATAAAATTGCCGAAATGTACCAGAAGGTGGAAACCTCCCGCCTGCTGGTGTGGAAGTCCGCCTGGGAAGCCGACAAGCGAATGGATCCGACGATTTCGGCGTCCATCGCCAAATTCTATTCCACTGAAGCGGCCCTGGAAGTTGCCAACGAAGCGCTTCAAATTTTCGGTGGTTACGGTTATACCAAAATGTTTCCGATTGAAAAACTGCTGCGGGATGCTCGCCTTTTCAGGATTTATGAAGGCACCAGTGAAGTTCAGCGATACATTGTTTCCGGATATGCCATGAATGTGTATCAACCGGTCATGCCGCCACTGGAAGATCTGCCGATTCATCGAGAAACCGACCCATCTGAATTCGAGGGTAAAGAGAGCGCCACGGCCTGGCGTTGTCGGGTTTGTGGTTATGTTCATTATGGAGACGAGCCACCAGACGAGTGCCCCTATTGCTTTTTCCCGAAATCCGCTTTCAAAAAAGTATAAAAAAGTCTTGGAATTGTGGTATTATATTTGTTTAACCCTAACCCGGATAAACTGTAAACCCGAATATCGAAATCCGAAATCCAAAACAAATTCGAGTAAACAAAATTAAAAACCTATCTATGACCTTGAAGAAAGAACATTCCAAAATGGAAAAATCAAAATGACTTAATTCTTATTCCCAACGTTTTGGTCATTGATTATTGGAATTTGAGATTTATTTGTAATTTGGGATTTAGTAATAGTTCACCAGGATTTTTCATAGAATGAAATGGGCTCTCAAGTTTAATAAGATCCAGCTTGTTACGTGTTTTTTGCACTGAACTATCACATAAAAGAATATTATAGCCTTAGTGGCTTAACTATTATTAATAATATTGTTCCGGCTCGTCCGGCAGGATTAATTGATGGATATGGATCGTTCGACCTTGTCATTAGACCCTGAGGCTTTCGAAGGGATGCTCTCGACAGGTTATTCGGTTGAAGTTTACCGAGAACTGGAGAAAGAATTCCAAAACACGGCTTTGCATCGCCCGATGGTTTTTGAGCGTTATGAAGTCGGTACTGTGCTAACCTATGATATCAAGGGGGTAACGCAAGCAAACAAAGCAAGAGTGAGCCTGGTAGTGGATAAATTTGTCGGCGGGGGCTTTGCCGGACAAGTGTATCGGGTCAAAATATTGGAAATTGAATCCGAGGATGACGCCATCGAAGGGCTCAAGGTCGGAGGAATATATGCCATAAAGATTTTAATTCCGCCGAGCAATTTCTCCCGCCTGTTTCGCAATGTTCTGTATTGGATCGGTTTTCAAGGGCCGTTTCAACTTCAAGTCAATCCTTTCGCTGCCAGGGCCGGTGCGCTGTGGCAAAAATTCATCCGACGGGGTGCAAAAATCAGGTTCGGCCAAGAATTATCCGTGGTGGATATTTATGCGACCTTTGTGGACGAAAAACTGGGCAGTTGCGGTGAGTTGAGTGAATGGGTGGAAGGTCGCACCTGGCGTCTGGAGGTGGATGACCAGCTGGATTCATTGAAGCGCTGGATCAAAGGCAGGAAAGTTGATCCTCAAAAGCTGGGGTCTCCGGAATACCGCGCCAAATACGAATTCATGCACCAATTCGTGGAACACCTGCATCAAATGGGGGCTCATGAATTTGCCAGGCAATACGAATGGTCGACCTGGAAAAGTCAGCCCAATTGTCTAAAACGGGACAGTGCCGAGGATTCTACCTCCGAAGGGTTGACGGCCGTCGATTTCCGGGCAGGACTGGCACTTTTACCTTTTCTGCCCATGAGTCCGGGGGATTTCAAGTTGATCGTCACCGGGCTTTCTCGCGGCAGCCTGGTACAGTTTGACCGGGGCGATATCACCAAACTGAAGGAATTTATCAGGGCGCATAAAGACGAATTTGCCGGCACGGACGACATGCTGGCAGAGTTGGAAACCTCGGAGGGAGTATACCGCAACTCCATTCCGGATATCACTCACAATCATATCCGCCTGCTTTACAGCCCAAAATTGTGGTCGACCATCCTAAAAAGTGCAATCACCGGCTGGAGTATTCGAAATCTTATCGACAGCCGGAGTCGGCAAAAGCTGCAAAACAATCCGGTGGCGGTGTTGCTGTTTGCCATGCTCGGGTTGATACCGTTTATTGGACGATTCTTCAGACGGATTTGGGGGCAGTCTTTCTGGCGAACCCATTACCGCAAAATGCTGACCAGCCGTGACTACTTTTGGCGAGCGGTGCGTGCAAAATTCATCGAAAAAATTATTAGCTGGCACCGAGCCGGCCGGGTGGACGATCAAAAGTCCATGGCTTTAATCAACCAATTGTGGCGCTGTTCATATCATTGGCCGGCTTCATGGCTGCCGGCGGGTCTTCACCACTTCATGACGGACTGGCAGTATGCCAAAGAGCGGCTGGACTATATATTGCTTCGACCGCTGAGGCTTTATTTCAACAGCGAACTGCGCGAACAGTGGCTGCGGGATATGATTACGGAAGGAAAAGACAAACACCTGCTTAACGATGAAGATGCCGCCGTAATCCTGTCCCAAATCAAGGAGCCCTATATCCAGAAGTATTTAAAAAGCCTGGCCGTGCATGTGTGCACGCTGCCGGTTACACAATTGGTTTCCGTGGTGGTCGCGATTATTTATATCATCATGCATCCCGAAATGCCGCGCACCCAGGCGTATGCCATCGGAATCGGGATCATTGCGCTCTTTCAGGTGGTCCCCATCTCCCCTGGATCGCTGGTTCGGGGTTTGTATGTGCTCTATCTGGTCATTCGGGAAAAAAATTTTAAAGATTACAACATCGCGGTCTTTCTGGGATTTTTTAAATACATCGGCTACCTGGCCTTCCCCATCCAGATGACCTACCGATATCCGGCCCTGGCCCGGTTCATGGCCGGCCACTGGGCCACCGAAGCGGTGCATGTCGTACCGGTTTTCGGTGAAAGGGGTGCGCTGCTGGAGCACAAAATATTTAACTTGTTTTACAACTGGCCTTTGACCCTCCGAAATAGAATACAAAAGCGCTGGCAGTTAAGAACCACTGTGCCGCCTCGCTACTGGCACATTGGATTGTGTATGGCTGCCGGGGTGGGAATCTTTGTCACTGCCGATCTGTATTACCTGAATAAGTTTGGTGAATTGCCGCATTTGAAAGAGGTCTGGTTTTTTTCATTGATCGTCCCGGTATTGTGCGGCGCGGCCGTCACACTGGGCGCTGGTGGCGCCGCGATATGGAACCGGGTGATTGGCGCCGTTATGTGCGCAGCGGCTGTCGGCGTTTTCAGCACCCTTATATCCGCAACCCTCGGATCCGGTGACTCCACTGGGTTTTCTGAAATCGCAGTTGTCTGTCTGTGGCGGTTTTTTATTTTTACGATCCTTTCCGTCGTCGGTCTGCTAATTACGGAGATCGAGTTGCCGGAGCCGGAGACTAACTGACACAGCTGCGACCTATCATGAACCCCAGCGGAAGATTTACAATCCTCCGCACCTTTCATCCGTGCGAATTCGATTCATACCTTCGGAACCCGGCGAATCAAGGGTTTACGCAAATTTTCGTTTTCTTTTTATTTGACATTTAAATCTCAGATCTGATACTGGAACAATAATTGTTAACATCCAAACCAACGGTAAACCCTGTGGAGATTGCCATGGTTAAATTATAGAACCCCATTTCTCAATGAGAGTGGGGTTTTGTATTTGAGATATTCCGATGAACTGAACCGCTTCGCGGAAATTAAAATTGCGACTTGACTTCATGTATTCTTGAATGGTATTGGATATCTACTGCCCTGAGATATCGTGAGCCCGGGGAAGTTCGCCAGCCATGCTCCCAATGTTGGCTGGAAGGAAGAGGGCAGTTGAAACTTCACGACCACTGAGATGGTCGCGTACGTCGGGTGTGTCTATTATAAGGAGCATATAATACCCGCATTTAGAAGAGTTGCGCCTTTTCCCCGAGATTTCCCATTTCCTATCCATTCTCACTTGCCGATTAAAGCGGTACAGTTCACCATTTTATCAATAATTGCTCTGGGTTATAAACCTGCTGCCGCTCCTTATTGATCTGAGGTGTCATCGATCTTTTTTGCCAGTTTCGAAAACCGCAACAATTGATAAAACGCTATTCTAT
>CALZJV010000529.1 GCA_945787595.1 uncultured Desulfobacterales bacterium
GGGATTAGAAACTGGGCCTGGAAGCTGCGCTCTAGCAGCAGTGGGAAAAGCCCGGCAATCGTCGTAACTGAAGTCAACAAAACCGGCCTGAATCTTGCTTTACCGGATTCGATCACGGCCTGGTTGAGATCAACTCCGCGGCGCAACGCCCGGTTGATAAAGTCAATTAAAATCAATGAATCATTGACCACAATTCCGGACAAGGCCACAATTCCGAAAATGCTGACAATCGTAAATTCAATCCCCATGATGAGATGGCCGAAAATGGCCCCGATCAGGCCGAAAGGGATGGCCATCATAATGATCACCGGCTGAATGTAAGAACGAAACTGACTTGCCAGCAAAATGAAGATCCCCATCATGGCCAACAGGTACCCGCTCTTAATGCTGTCAAGCGATTCACTGGTTCTTTTCGCCTGGCCCTCAAAATCATAAGCTATTCCGGGATATCGCTCGCTAAGGGCCGGCAAAAAATTGGCCTTCAATTCAGCGGTAATGACACTCGCATTGGCAATGGTTGCATCGATATCGCAAATAACGGTGATGGTTCGTTTGCGACCCACCCTGTTGATAACGGAATAAGCCCTGCCGGGCGTTATGTCGGCGACTTCTTCAATTGGGATTTCCTGACCGTCCTGGGTACGAATGCGCATTTCTTCAATCCCGGCCAGACTGTGTCGTTCTTTATCAGCATAACGAACCATGACCTTGACATCATCTCTATCCCTTTGAATTCGTAATGCTTCTTCGCCGTAAAATGCCTGGCGAATTTGCCGGGCAAGATCACGCATGGTCACGCCGAGGGAACGGGAACCTTCCTTTATCCGAATTTTTTTTTCCTGTTTGCCGGGTTTGAAATTGTTTGAAATGTCAAAAGTGCCGGGAAAAGTTGCCAATTCAGTTTCCAGCTCGGCGGCGGCCTGCTTGAGAAGGTCAAAGTCTTGGCCGCTGAGCTGGATCTCGATCGGGTTGCCGGCCGGTCCGCCTTCCAGAGTAGCAAAGGTGAGCCTATCAACTCCCGGGATTTCTCCGATCAGATTACGCCACTTGTTCAGTATGGAGTGGGTTGAAACATCCTCCCGTGTTTCTGAAGAGGCCAGCTCGAGCCAGACCTGCCCGACATGACCGCCGTATTCAGGAGGTTTCCAGTCACGTCGGGGGATTGCACCGACAATGGAAAAGGTGTTTTTCACCAACCCACCGTTACTTTCTGAAAAATCAGAAAAAACGGTATCGAGTTCAAATGATTCTTTTTCAAGAAATTCAATGGTTTCTTCAGTTAAATGGTAGGGCGTTCCCAGAGGATAAATGAGTTCCGCGACAATCCAGTCGCTTTCCCCTTTTGGGAAAAAAACAAACGGAACGTAGCCGCCGGCGATTATTCCCAGGCTGATTATCAATACACCGATGCCGATGGAGAAGGTAAAATACCTGTTTTTGACCACATATTTGATCGCAGGAGAATAGAGTCGGTCAATGGACGCCTGCATTCCTTGCTCTAATTTTCCCCGCAGGCGTTCATGCCAGGCTGTCAATTTACGGTCTTTTTTCTCTGATTGGACCAGGGCATGGTGCAGATGGGAGGGAAGTATAATCAAGGCTTCACCGAGGGATACGATCAGGATCATGATAACGGCCATGGGCATAACTGCAATAAATTTACCCATGATGCCCGCAATAAACAACAATGGGGAAAAAGCCACCACCGTCGTGCTGACAGCCATCACCACCGGTCCGCCGACTTCCTTCAAACCGTCAATGACCGCCGCTGCGGGAGATTTACCCCGGCTGTAGTGCGAATAGACATTTTCACCGATAATGATGGCATCGTCCACCAGAATACCGAGGGTCATGATAAACGCGAAAAGCGAGATCATATTAATGGTTTGATCAAACCCGCTCAGAATGATGAAGGCCGCCATAAAGGAAATCGGTATGCCGAGGGCCACCCAGAACGCCAGGCGCAGGTTTAGAAAAAGGGCCAGTGCAATAAATACCAGCGAAATACCCTGAAAGCCGTTTCGCAGCATCAGTTCAATGCGGCTCTCCACCATCGTGGATATATCCCCCCAGATCGCGAATTCAAAATCTTCAGGAAGATCATGCTTTAGTTTCGCCACATAACTGCGTGCAATTTTAGCAATTTCAATGATATCATCTAAATCTTCAAATCCATCGATGACCTTGGCAACCTGCCCCAGCCTCACCGTTGTGCCGTCGTTCAGCGTAATCAGGGGAATTTTTTCAAACTCCCGACCGGTATATAGTTGACCTTTGGCCCGAATCAGGATCTCCCCCTGGCCTGTTTTAATTTTTCCTCCCGGAAGGTCGATGCTGCCGGCTCTTACGGCGCTGACGACCTGATCAAATGAAATACCGTAACGGCGTAAATTTTCCTCCGATACTTGCACAGCTATTTCATAGTCGCGGACCCCGATAAGATCTATCTGCGTAATGGATTCCGGCTGTTTGAATCGAAAGCGTTTAAGTATGGAGGCTATTAATTCAGGCCAGCCGCCGGAACCTTGATGGGTAACCGCTCTGGCGTCTAATAGGTCATCACGGATTCCTTCGGCGATTTTACGCATTCGTTTTTCGGGGAGTTCCCCGTAAATCGCCACCGAGATAGTCGGATCCTTGTTGATAATCTCCATCACCAGCGGTTCCTCGGCCTCTTCCGGAAAGGTGTCGATTCGATCTACTTCGGCCTTGATCTCATCCAAAATTTTCTGGACATCCGTCCCGGTTTCGAGTTCTGCAACGACCTCGCCTCTTCCTTCCCGCGCAGTGGATCTAAGGGTCTTAATTCCCTCGATGCTCTGGATTTGTTCTTCTATCTTAATGCAAATGCCTTCTTCCACCTCTTCCGGACTCGAGCCGGGATAAACAACCGTAACAACGATCATGTCCAGCGAAAACTGAGGGAACATTTCCCGCCGCATCTTCATGACCGTAAAAATTCCGGCCATGATAATGAATAGCATGATCAGGTTCACGCTGACGTTATTATTAATGGACCATTTTCCAAGAGCACGCATGTTTTTCAGTCTCCAGATACCAGAGGACAGAATACAGAATACAGAGGACAGAATACAGAGGACAGAATACAGAGGACAGAAAATAGCTGGATCATTTTATTGTCTTCCAATTTTTTATAAGGCTGAACAACATAGCATTGATTTCGTCATATGACTTATCTAACTTTTCATGCATCTTCGGATCTGTATACCGGCATCTTAAAGAAAAATCCAACCAACCTCTTGTTTCTTCGGATGAACCTAAGGAGTCATTTAAATGTCTTAGAAAAACGTTTTCATATCTTTTTTTAGCGAATCCTTCGCGGATATTAATTGCTACGGATCTCGATGATCGTCTCATTTGATCTGTTAAGGAATATTGTTCTTCTTTTGGAAAATTTTGGGTCAATTTAAATATTTCCATAGCCAATTCAAAAGCTACATTATATACTTTCAGATCCTTGACGCTCTTAATACCCACACCTTCTCCTCCGGTTGTCATCTACTTTCATAGGGTTTTCCTCTAGTTACCGCACCATAATCCTTATTGCCACGAGGGATCTCCTGTCATTTACTCTCTGTAGTCTGTTCTCTGCCTTCTGTCTTCTGCCATCTGTCCTCTGCCTTCTGCCATCTGTCCTCTGCCTTCTGCCATCTGCCCTCGGTCCTCTGCCCTCGGTCCTCTGTCTTCTGTTATCTGTTCTCTGTCCTCCGTCTTCTGCCCTCTGTCATCTGTCTTCTGTCCTCACTCCTTCATCCTGACACTCATCCCATCCTTAACTGAAGATAAGGGGGTTTTTACGATCAGTTCTCCTTCCGATATTCCCTCATTTATAATAACTAGATCCTTATAACTGCGTAAAATATTTACCTCTTTAATTTTTAGGTGATTTTCTCTGACGGTGTAGACAACATCTCCCGGATAAACGATATGCCGCGGCAGTACAAAGGCCTGATCAATCTCTTTGCCTTTAATCTTAACTGTCACAAACATCCCGGGTCTCAGACGAAAGGAGTTCTTACGTTGTCCGTCGGTCACAGATTCATCCACCTCGATCACCATCGGTAATGTTCGGGTTCTCTCATCCATCATGGCCTTAACCCGGGCGACATGTCCGCTCCATGTATAGTGTTGACCGGCATTGTCGAATAAGACTTCGGCCGCAACAGGAGTCTCCTGCCCCAAACCGGTTGGAAACCATTTAAAATCCTTGGCCGGGATGCGTACCTCGATATCCAACTTGCCGGATCTGTAAATACTGCCAAGCTGTTGTCCTACATTAACGTGCAGCCCCACCTCGATTGCTTTTTCAAGCACCCAACCGTCAAAGGGCGCATCGATGCCGGATCGTTCAAGATCCAGTTTTGCCTGTTCATACAAAACGTTGGCCATATCTCGCGCCGCAATCAACTGTTCTTTTTGAGGATCGATCAAAGCCATTTGATTTTCAAGGGCCTGGACTCGTTCCAGACTCGCCAAATAAGCCTGTTCGGACTTATCGAGCTGGGATTGCGCAATAACTTTTCTATCAATCAGCTTTTTCAAGCGTAAATATTCATTCTGAGCCAGGGTCGCGTCGGATTGAGCTATCTTTACCCTTGATTTAAGGTTGACCAATTCCTGTTTCAGGCGCTTGAGTTCCGCCTCGGATTGTTTGATCCGAACTTTGCGCCGTTTCACTTCCAGCCCGTACGTTCTTGGATCAATTTGAATTAAGCGGGTTCCTCTTTTAATAAAGTTGCCTTCTTTAAAGGTCGGAGATATATCGACAATCGGTCCGCGAACTTGTGCCACCAGCTTAAGGGATTCACGTGGCTCCACCGTACCAAAAGATTCCACAACCATCTGGATGTCCTCCGCCTTGGCCGGAAAGACCTCAACCAGGCGTCCTTTTTCAACCGGCGCCTGTCGCTTTGCCTTGGGTCGCAAAATAACCAGTGTCACCGCAATGGCAACGGCCACCAGCAATACGACAAAAACCCTGAAAGTTTTAAATAAGGCTCCCTTTTTCATAGCAATATTTTCCGGTAGAGGATAGTTGAGAAAATGAGCTAAAATTTGAAATGAACTAAAATTGTGGTATTCTGTCAATTATATAAAAAGAGATAGAGCGTAGCGTTTCCTTAATTTTAGACATTTTAGGAATTTTAGGTCACTTTAGGCATTCGTTATTTATCTGTACTCTATATCATCTTCACCATGTTTGACAATTAAAAAGTTCTAAAATCGAACTTTTTAGAAATCATTAAATATTTTGCGCAATATTTTTTAGGTTCTAGAAAGAATAGCCGTCTGCTCATACTAATAACAGACGGCTATCCATGTGCAATATGAGCCCTAACGTTGAAAAAGCCGGAGGGCTTCAGAGCCAAGGCGTCAAGGGTGAAAATGTAGTCGGTTACCTTGATCCCTTGACAACACAGGATCTGAAGTTCTCCGGCTTTCCCGACGTGTTGGGTCGTAGCTCGAAGAGCGAAGCCCAAAGGGTAAACAACATGGCATAATCGACCCCATCCTTTAATTTCACCAATGAAGATATCCGCAAAATGGGACTTTCACTATGATATCGGATATAATAACGGACCATTAACTATCCTTTGCCATGTTGTTTATGCAACATCGGGGTGAATGTGGTCAACGGATTACTTGCCTTCTTGAATCTTTTCCGTCAGCACCGGAACAAAGTCAAGCAAGTCCTCCACAATTCCCACATCGGCCACCTGTAAAATCGGAGCTTTGGGATTTTTGTTGACGGCCACGATATACGGATTCCCCTTGAGCCCGCCCAAATGCTGAAAGGATCCGCTGATTCCCAAGGCCAGGTAAACTTTTGGTTTGACGGTCTGACCGGAGGTCCCCACCTGGCGCGATTTCTCCAGCCATTTGGCATCCACAATCGGTCGCGAGCAGGATACCACAGCACCCATGGCCTCCGCCAGTTCCTCGGCAATCTCAATGTTATCCTGATCTTCGATCCCACGACCGACGGATACCAGAACGTCCTCTTTGGTGATGTCCACGTCACCGACTTCGGCCTCGACAATTTCAAGAAACCGCCTTGCGGTGGCAAGGTCTGCGACTTCCGAAGATTTATCGATCACCTGCCCGCCGGCGCTGCCGGATTCATCAGGCTGAAAGACGCCCGGACGAACACTAATAACGGCCCCATCGGCGATATCACAGGTCACATGGGTGCTGACCTGTCCGCTGTATTCCTGCCGGATAACTTTAAGGGTATTTCCCTCCAGTCCTTCAAAATCGACAACATCGGGCGCAAAAACGGCGTCCAGCTTAATCGAAAGTCCGGGACAAAGGTCCATTCCGAAGGTATCATGGGGAGCGAGCAAGATGGCATCCTGGGGTAAAACGCCTACCAGCAGTTTGCGAATGGCTTCGGCATTGGGATAAGCCAGAGCTTCATGATCAAATTTCCATACTTCGTTATAGGATTGGGCCACTTCGCTGCAAACCGCATCAAGATCAGCTCCCGCCCCGGTGACAATTGCCGTCGCTGAGGCATCCGGAGAAATTTTTCCGGCCGCAGTGGCCAGCTCGAGCGCGGAATCATCGGCCTTGCCTGTCTTGTGAGTGATATATGCAAAAATCTGTCCGGCCATTATTTAATTCCTCCTTTGGCTTTTAAGAGTTCGATCAATTTCCATCGTGCCTTCAAGTATTTCGGCACCTTCACCAAGTTCGGGAACGAAGTAGTCCACGCGTTTCACGCGGGCACCTGCGTCTCCAACCGTATCAGCGGCAATACCAAGATCGGATGTCCCCCAGACGGGAATTTCCGCCGATGCTACTTTGCGGATACCGCGAATACCGACATAGCGAGGCTCGTTGATACCTGTCTGAATCGAAAGCACACAAGGTAGATCAATCTCATTCATTTCCTGATTACCGCCTTCGATTTCGCGTCCGACTTTTAGTTTTTTGTCACCCAGGACTTCAATCTTGTTGACAATGGAAGCATAGGGTAAATCCAGCAGGGCGGCCAGCATGCCGCCAACCTGTCCGGCACCGTCATCGGCCAGGGCACCGGTAAAAATCAGGTCATAGGTACCCTTTTCCACCGCCACCGCCGCTTTCAACAGGGTTGCAATGCCTTTGCCGTCTGAACCCTCAAAGGCATCATCCGTCAGCAAAATCCCGTCATTGGCGCCCATGGCCATCTCCCTTCTGACGACCTCTTCGGCGTCCTCATCGCCGACGGATACAATCGTCACCGATCCGCCCACCCTGTCGACAATTTGAATGGCTTCTTCAACCGCATAGTTGTCCCATTCGTTCACCGAGTAAACAAGATCGTCCCGTTCAATGTCGCTTCCATCGCCGGCGACTTCGATCTCATTTTCAGCGGTATCGGGAACCCTCTTAACGCAGACCAAAATTTCCATTTTCCCCCTCCGGAAATGCTAAAAGTTATAAGTTATTGGTTAATCGTTATTGGTTATTGGCAATGAAGGCAAATTTAAATGGATAGAATACCATAAATATTCAATATTCAGTCTTCAATCTTCAATCTTTGTCTGCCAGGTGCTTTTCAATAAGCTCGGCGAGATCAATAGCTTCCATCTCTCCTTCCAGCCCGGCGACTTTAATCGCATCTTCGATGTTCACCAGGCAGAAGGGACAGGCCGTCACAATGACATGGGCCCCGGCTTTTCTGGCCATCTCGACTCTGAGCACTCCCATGCGCTGGTCCTCTTCCGGCTCGTAAAACAGCATCAGACCGCCGCCGCCGCAACAAAACGAGCGATCCCGGCAGTTGCCTTCCATATCAACCCTTTTTAAACCCGGTACGGCATCGATTGCCTCCCGGGGATCGTCATAAAGACTGTTGTGCCGACCCAGATAGCAGGGGTCATGATATACATATGTTTTGCCGGTGTCTTCCAGGGGTTTTAACCGGATTTTGCCGGATTTCACATTTTGTACGATGGTCTGACTGATATGCTCCACCGGCGGAATATCCCGGTAATCCTTTTTCAAGGCATTGTAAGCATGGGGATCGGCGGTAACGATTTTCTTGGCGCCGCTATTAAGGATAGCATCCGTATTGCGATCCTTTAAATCCTGAAACAGCATTTCCTCACCGAACCTTCTCACTTCGTGCCCGCTGTCCCTTTCAGCTTTGCCCAGAATCCCGAAATCAACGCCGGCACCGTATAGAATCTTCGCCGTGGAGCAAGCTATTTGCTGCATGCGGTCATCAAAGCAGGATATGCTGTCCACAAAATACAGGGTTTCGGCAGTCTTGCCTTTTTCAAGGATTTTGACGGGACAGTCTCCAGCAATCTCCTTGGTCCAATCGGCACGCTTTCTTTCCATTTTGCCCCAGGGATTACCTCGCTTCTCAAGAGCGCCCAGCGGTTTCTGGAGAGATTGGGGCACCATGCCTTCGTCCACCATACCGCGTCTGAGATCCACCATCTTGTCGATGTACTCTATTCCCAGCGGACACTCCTGTTCGCAGGCACCGCAGGTGGTGCAGGACCAGATCTCGTCCTCACTGTATATATCGCCGATCAAGGGTTTCGGCTCCCCACTGTTGCCGCCGATCAAGGGATAATGCTTGAATGCGTAATCACGCCCCTTGATCGAAATAAAACGTGGCGAAAGCGGCCTGCCGACAGCATTGGCAGGACAGCGATCGGAGCAGCGTCCGCAGTCGGCACAGGAGTAAAAATCTAGCATGTGCTTCCAGGTGAAATTTTCAAACACCTTCACACCAAACGATTCCAGATCATCCAGCTTGTCGTCACCCACTCCGTAGCGCACGGGTTTCACATTGCCGCTATCCAAACGCATGAAAAATACGTTGAAGATGGAGGTAATCACGTGGAAATGCTTGCCCATCGGTAAAAAACACAGGAAAAAGAAGAAGGTGATCTCATGGATGAAATAGGTAAATGAATGCAAACCCTGGAGCATCGATGGTGTTGCATCAATCAGCAAATGCCTGAAAAACCACATAAGGGTTAAGGGTGCGACGATTTCGGCATGAGATCCCTTTTGAATCTGGGCCACAATTAGAGAGGCCTCGAATATACTTTCACTTATCACCAAGGTTGCAATAAGCCCTAATACCAGAAGCGCCTCCCAGGTATGATCGTGCCCGTACTGAGGCGGCACCGCATATCTGGCCGGCTTAAACAGTCCCCGCCGCACGGCTGCGATGGCCACTGCAATCAACACCCAGGTACCGGCGTAATCCTTTAATACATTGTAGAAAGCACCGAAAGTCCCGCTGAAACCCGGCAACTCAAAGCCTTCCACAAAGCCCACGAATACCAGCTGGCTGGAGCGGGCCCCGAGAATCAGAAAACCGGCAAAAAGGAAAATATGAACCACACCCGCCAGCAGGTAACGGGGATGCCGCCATTGAGCCAGCCAGATTTTTAGTACCGACCGGATCCTTTCGGCAAATCGGTTAAAGCGATCATCCGGAGCAGCCTTAAGCAGCGGTTCAATCCGTTTATAGATAATATAGGCGAAAGCCCCAATGCCGACCAGGGGAATCAGGATATAAATAATATTCAAAGGAATGCCAAGGAATAAAGCGGACGCCGGAGAAATCAAAGCGGGTTGCATGGTATTCGTTCACGCTCCTTTAGTTAGATTGAAGTCACACTATAATTGAACATAAGGGGCTTGATTATCATGAATGCACGGTTCAGACAAGACCGCTTTGAAATTATTGCCGAAGTCTCTTTTTCGCTGAACCCGACAGCTTCGGCGACAACCGGCTGGACTCGAATGAAACTCCGCCTGGCAGTCACAGCGAACAGATTGAACGTCGAACATCGAACGTCCAACATCGAACGTCGAATATTGATGCCGCTGCGCTTTATCGATTTTGAAATAAACGAATCGCAGAATACTGAACCGCAGCCTGCGACGGACTCTGTCGAACCGAATTTCGAAGAGGAGATTCGCTCGTGCAGCGCAGGCGCTTGCGCCGCGTG
>CALZJV010000530.1 GCA_945787595.1 uncultured Desulfobacterales bacterium
GTTCCACCTGTCAGCCGAGATGCACTGACCCATCATCTCATCGTTCCCAAGCTGTATCTACAACACGGCAGTATATACGAAATTCCATCCATAGCTTTCTCCTATTTCCCCATGAACCTGGATTTGCTTTATATGATTCCGCTTTATTTCGGCAATGACATCGTTCCAAAATTCATTCATTTCATTTTTGCCCTGCTGACCGCCTGGCTAATATTTAGTTATCTCAGAAAAAGACTCGATATGGGCTGGGCGCTGATCGGAGGGTTATTTTTTCTTTCTTTGCCGATCATCGTAAAGCTGTCAATCACGGTGTATGTGGACCTGGGACTGGTCTTTTTTTCAACGGCATCCATTTTGAGTTTGCTCAAATGGATCGAAAGTCGCTTTCAATTAAAGTTCTTAATTTTATCTGCCGCGTGTTGCGGACTGGCACTGGGAACAAAATACAACGGTTTGATCGTATTATTTATTTTAACGGTATTTATACCATTTATCTTCATAAGCAATTCCAGGAAAAATTTAAACTTGAAGAAACCGGAAGACAAAGGAATTTCTATCCAAATCCAGCTCAAGGCATTAGGATTCGGAGCAATATTTTTCATCGTCGCACTGCTGGTTTTTTCACCCTGGATGATCAGAAACTATGTCTGGAAGGCTAATCCAATCTATCCGCTTTACAACAATGTGTTTAATCGTCAAATACCGGTCCCTCCAAATGCACAAACCGGCGACCAAACCCTTGGACCTGCTGTTGATGCACAGCGAACCTCTAAAGCGAAACCCACACGCTGGAGCTCACTTGCGATTAGAAAAGTCATTCATGGCGAATCGTGGTGGGAAATTGCCTTAATTCCTGTCAGGGTTTTCTTTCAGGGTCAAGATGACAACCCGAAGTATTTTGATGGCAAGCTCAATCCATTTCTTTTTTTCCTGCCGTTTTTCGCTTTTATTCATTTAAATAAAAATCCAGCATCTTTGCGAACTGAAAAGAAAATTTTTATTTACTTTACGATCCTTTTTCTTTTGTATGCATTTTCAACGACCAGTATACGCATACGATACGTTGCACCGATAATTCCGCCCCTGATCATTCTGGCAACCCTTGGTTTGCATCAAATAGCCGGGATGATTACCAAACGAAAAATGGTCCAACCAGCCTGGATTGGATCAGGCTTTATTATATTAATCGTGACGATACTACTATCTTTGAATACTTCATATATTTTGAAACAATTTCGCTATGTGGATCCCTTCAGTTACATTAGCGGCCGGGTGTCGCGAGATACCTATATCGCCAAATACCGTCCGGAACATTCAATCTATCAATACGTCAATCGAAATCTTCCTGATAATGTGAAAATACTGGGCCTTTTTTTAGGTAATCGTCGCTATTACAGCGACAGGGAATTGTTTTTCGGCCCGGACAAGTTTAAAAAAATCATCGATAGAGTGGATTCCGCAAAGATCTTATTTAACGATTTGAGGGAAAGCGGTTTTACGCATTTAATAATCCGGTTTGATCCATTTAATCAGTGGACGAGTAAGCAATTCGGTGATCGCAAAAAACAAATACTTAAAATATTCTTTGACAGCCAGGTAAGACCCATTCTGTCACAGGACGGATATGGACTGTTCGAATTGAGAAACATTCAATGATTAGGTTTTAGTAGGACACAGATCTGCACAGGTTTACGCGGATTTTCATGTAGACCAAGCATGATTGGCCTTCAATTGGTTTGCGGCTTACCGTCGATTGGACATAAAATTTAAAAGGATCTAAATGGCAATAACAAACGAGACCCCTATCAAAAACTCCCACTTAATATCAGAAACAGATGGTTTCCGCCTTGGTTATCGTGGTGATATTGAAGGACTTCGCGCTGTGGCGATCCTGCTCGTCATTGCAGCTCATGCCGGCATACCCTGGTTGGCCGGGGGCTTTGTCGGCGTGGATGTGTTTTTTGTGCTCTCAGGCTACCTTATCACGGGGTTGTTGTTACAGGAAATACGAGAGACCGGGGGTTTACGGTTGTGGAAATTTTATGCTCGACGGTTGCGGCGTTTGTTGCCGGCACTACTATTTATGGTGATATGCACCTCGCTGCTGACGATGACGCTTTTGGCGCCTTTCGAACAACTGGATCTCGTCCCGGCGGCACGTGCGGCCTCGGTTTGGGTCAGTAATATTTATTTCGCTTTTACTGATTTTGATTATTTTGCTCAAGCCGCCGATGAGAACCTGTTTTTGCATACCTGGTCGCTTGGCGTTGAGGAACAATTTTATCTGGTCTGGCCGGTATTTTTAATGTTTCTGCTCGGCACCTGGCATTGGCAGGGGGCGGCCCAGAATTTACGACGCTTACGGTTTGGAATGATCGCAACCATCGGTCTGTGTTTGCTGCTCTCGATATTCCTGTCCTACAATCGGCCGTCATGGGGTTTCTATTTAATGCCCTCCCGGGCCTGGCAATTCGCCCTGGGCGCGCTGGCGTTGCTCTGGTCGACGGGGAACGGCCGCTATGTCAGCAATATTTCCAGCCTCCGAGTTTCACGAGGAACCGCGCGCATTCTCGCCGCTGGCGGGTGGGCAGGCATCGCCCTCATCTTGGTTTCAGCTTTGCTTCTTGATCCCAACACTGCCTATCCTGGCGCCTGGGCATTGCTGCCTTCGGCGGGTGCGGTGCTGGTGCTGCTAGCCGGAGCGACTGTGAACGCCGCAAGCGTATCGCGAGTTTTGTCGCTACCGCCCATGCAGTGGACAGGACGGATTTCTTATTCCTGGTATCTATGGCACTGGCCGGTCCTGGTAATGGGCGGCACGCTTTTTACCAATGGCCAGGATGCTGATACAAGGCTGTTGGTCGCACTTTCCCTTGGATTGGCAGTATTTTCCTATTGGGCGGTCGAATTACCGGTCCGACGCAACACAAGATTGTCCGCTCAAACCGGATTAACGCTTGCGGCCTCACTACTGCTGATGTCGGTCGCGATGGTCTTCAGCACGGCATGGCAACATACTGCGGTCTCATGGGCACAATCGCCGGAACAACGGCTTTACCATGAGCTCCGCGCGAACCTGCCGGTTATTTATCCGATGGGATGCGACGAATGGTATTATAGCCCACAAGTGCGCATTTGCGCTTTTGGCGACAAAGACGCCACTCAAACCGCAGTATTGATGGGCGACAGTATTATGGGGCAGTGGTTTCCAGCGCTATCTGCGGCTTACAATAAGCCCGGCTGGCGTCTGCTAGTGTTGACCAAGTCATCTTGCCCCATGGTCGACGCCCCTTTTTTCTATAAACGTATTGGCAAGGAGTACACGGTTTGCAGTCGCTGGCGCGACGACGCCCTGGCAGCGCTCGCCTCGATTAAGCCCGACGTTGTTTTTCTCGGAGGCGCTTCGAGTTACGATTTTAGCGAGTCTCAGTGGATTTCCGGGACGCGGCGCGTATTGAGTAAAATTGCGCCTGTGGCCAAGGACGTCTTCCTCATCCGTGCAACGCACCACTTGCGCTTCGACGGTCCGGGTTGCCTGGCGCGTCGTGACTGGCAGCCGGCGTTTCTCTCGATTTTAGGAGAGTGCAGCTCAGTGGCTGGCAGCCAGCGCGAGACCGATGTATTCGCATGGTTGGAAGAGGCCGCAAAAGATTTTGACAACGTCACGGTTATTGACTTGAATCCCGCGGTGTGCCCTGACGGTCGTTGTTATGCCGAGATGAATGGTGAAGTTGTTTTTCGAGATTCACAACATCTTTCCTCACACTTTTCAGAAACACTTAGTGAAGCTTTATTCTACTCAAATAACGACGGATAAAAATTGATTTTATATGATATATTTTTAACAAAATACTTTTTCAGACAAAGCATCCCGGTAACAAAATTGCAGAGGAATTGAAATGTTTAAAAATCAAAAAGTAGTCGTTGTAATGCCGGCTTACAATGCGGCTCCGACCCTGCGCAGGACCTATGATGAGGTAATGGCTCAGGAAATTGTAGATCAAGTTATTGTGGTCGATGACAAGAGCAATGACGAAACGGTGTCTATTGCCAGCAAACTGCCGAATGTCATTGCCTATTCCCACGACCGCAACCGCGGCTATGGCGGCAACCAGAAAACGTGTTACAAATTAGCCCTGGAAGAGGGCGGTGACATTATAATAATGGTTCACCCGGATTACCAGTACACGCCGAAACTGATACCGGCCATGGCATCGATGATCGGCAACGGCCTGTATCACTGTGTTTTAGGATCCAGAATCCTGGGCGGATATGCCCTGAAGGGTGGCATGCCGTTATGGAAGTATATTGCCAATCGGGGCCTTACTTTTATCGAAAATGGTCTGATAAGCGCGAAGTTATCAGAATATCATACCGGTTACCGGGCCTTTTCAAGACAGTTGCTGGAGCAATTGCCCCTCAATACCAATTCCGACGATTTTGTATTTGATAATCAGATGCTGGCTCAAATTCTATGGTTTGGGTATACAATTGCTGAAGTTAGTTGCCCCACAAAGTATTTTGCGGAAGCTTCGTCAATCAATCTTTTCAGAAGCATTAAATATGGGTTCCTGCCGGAGTTGTGCATGAATTCTAATGATGGTAATCGATTCGAGGATTTTTTCAAAGAGGGGAAATATTTAATTCTAAAGAATCATTATTTGGACTCTGGCTGTGCCTGCTGATAAAAAAGGAATTTTTTTATATATTCGCCGTGAAGTTTGGATCTGCCTGTTTCTGGTCCTTATTACACTATTTGTCTATCTGCCGGCCGGCTCATTTGAATTCATTAATTATGACACCGACCGCTATGTTTATGAAAATAAATATGTCACGGCCGGCCTGACGGCAAAGGGCATCAAATGGGCGTTCACGACTACCTACTTCAGCAATTGGCATCCGGTAACCTGGCTCTCTCACATGCTTGATGTTCAG
>CALZJV010000531.1 GCA_945787595.1 uncultured Desulfobacterales bacterium
GAGGGAATGCCGTGTCCCGACACGTCCCCGATAGCCACGCCGATCTTTTCATCATTAGACTCACCGATCGTCATAAAATCGTAATAATCGCCGCCGGTTTCATCACAATAAATGCTTTTGCCGGCTATATCCAATCCATTTACTTTCAGATCATCTTTTGGCAAAAGATTTTGTTGGACCTCCATCGCCAGATCCAGTGACTGACGCATTCGGTCTCGCTCTGTGAGGCCTTCGGTCATATCGTTGATCACATCGCCGACATAGCCAATTTCATCGTTGGTGGTGACTTTGACCCGCGAACCAAACTTACCGGCGGTTACCTGTTTTAAAACGACCACCATTGCATCCAGAGATTTTTTCAGGTTCAGGGACACAATCAGGACCAGCCCACCACCAATAGCCACGGCAACCGGAATGAGTATCCACAAACCGGTGGTAAGTAGTTTAAGTGATTCGACCGGATTGCGATTGGAAAGGGCAACGCGGTAGAGGCTAACCAGAATTGCCAAAAATGGTATTAGATTAATGGCTGCAAAGACTACGAATAATCGAACGGTGAGGTTGATCCGGCGGGTGCCTTTTATTTCGTATAATTTCCCCTTAGGGAAAACAAAAGGTGCCAGGTAGGTTTGTAGAATCCGTTCCAGCAGAAAGAAAGCGATGGTGGTTGATACCAGGCCTGTCAGTAATGCATCTAAGCGGTTCATACTGATCGCCCGCCAAGTCAGGCCAAAGTTGTGCTCAAAGGCGGCAAAGGCCACGCCGGACAGAATCCAGGCGGCCATATCCATGGCGATAATAAAAAACGGTTCGTTTAACACCCGTTTTTTAGCCCTTAATTCGAGATTAGCGGAAATTACGGCGCCGGATCCAAGTTTGTCAAAATAGTGACGAATCGGCCATTCGTATATGATAATAAACGCAAAAAACAAAGCAAAGATCGGACCAAAATAGTTGGCGGTACGAAGGTGAAACTCAACATATTGATCTGCCTGGTAGCCGCGCAAGACAAACTCGTAAATAACATAGAGCAAACCGGCTCCAATAGCGGTGGCCGTTATATTGGCCGCGAGCATGGCGTTTTTCAGGCAAAAAAGACGAAATCGTGTCATTATTCTTCTTCATCAATGCCGCACAGCTTTTTGGCTGCTCTTTTCTTTTCTTCGATATTGATCAGCCGGGAGATCATAATCCGCTGTGCCTGGGGAGACCCGGCGCCATGCATGGATTCGGTAAGATAACCCACGGCTGCCGTTCCCAGGGTCATGTTTTCAATCAGTCTTAAGATACGCATGCGATTTACCGTCGGGGCATCACAATGATGGGCCGCATAGTACTTTTCCAACCATTTTCCGGTTTCGGGAGATTGAAAATCCTGCTCGGACGGCATGGTAACCATCAGGCCTCCGGCGATATCCTGGGCGATACGCGAAATTTCATAGGGAAACCGGGTAACATTCTGTTTGTGAATGTTGGCCAGCAGGGCGTTGACGGCATAGGTACCGGCGGGTTCCCGGTTGCCTTCGGAGGCACACGCAATGCAGCCGCAATACAGGGTTTCGTTCAGGTGGTTCATTTCGATGATTTTATCTCTGATGTGAGACGCTTTGGCAGCATTGTTATATTCCGCGGCGGTCTGGGCGGCGCCAATCAACACATCCCCCACACCGACTTTACAGGCATAGCTTTGCCGGTGGTAGGCGGCAAATTTTTCCACCAATTGTCCGGCAAAATCGTATTCCTTGTACATAAACACCCGGTCCCAGGGTACAAACACGTTGTCGAAGACCACCAGGGCTTCATGCCCGCCGAATAGGATGTTGCCGCGATCCATCAAGCCTTCCTCCAGCTTGCGGGTGTCGCAGGATTGGCGGCCCATGATATAGAAAATTCCGGCAGCATCGGCCGGCAGTGCAAAGGAAACCGCGTAGTCTTGATCCTCCTTGCGCATGGCAATGGTGGGCATGACGATGATTTCATGGGAGTTGACCGCGCCGGTTTGGTGGGCTTTGGCGCCCCTGACCACAATGCCGTCCTCGCTTTCTTCGACAATGTGCAGGTAATGATCCGGATCCGGCTGCTTGTGTGGGGGTAAACTCCTGTCCCCCTTGGGATCGGTCATCGCCCCGTCACAGGTGAAATCGTTTTCCTGGACATATTCCAGATATTTCAAAAAGCGCTGTTTATAACTTGTATTGTATTTCTTGTCGATATTATGGGTAACAATCGACAGGGCATTGAGGGCATCCATTCCCACGCAGCGTTGAAAACAGCATCCGGTTTCGCGGCCTAAAAGTCTGCCCATTTTGCTTTTTTTAACCAAATCATCGGTGCTCTGATGGATATGTACGAAACGGTTAATTTTTTTTGCGGTGAGATGGGATGTTGCGGTCATGATGTCTTCGTGCGCGGGCCGATGCGCCAGCTCATAGGTTTTGGCCACCGCCAGCATGGACGGCCGGATAATGGGGTCGTCCACCACATTTTCCAACTTCTCACCGAACATGTAGACCACCAGATTTAAACGTCTCAGGCTTTCCTCATATTGGTCTGCTGTCATCATCGGCATTGAAATTCCTCCTGTTTGTTGAATTCTTTCGTTGATTCTATTGCGCCAGCTCTACTCGATGTCAAGGGAAATATATATTTTCCTTTCAAATTGTTTCCTTATTGTTAACAAAAGAGCGGTATTTACAAACATCCCAAGAGAAGGATAATAATATATAAAAGTTTCCATATAGCCAACTTTTAGACTAATTAAGGATATAGATGATAAATACTACTGTCCACAATATACTGGAAAATAAGGCATGAACTCATATAAAAAGACTTGACAATAAAAACTCAAACCCATATGAGTTTTCTGATAAAGAACAATTCATGATTAGAAATTGCTTTAAAAGCGCATAGGAAGACTGCAATCCTTGTTTCTTTTTAGATAACATTTTGTCGCTTATATCGAATTTGGATAATTAAATCGGTAATATGTCCGTCAAAAATTCATAGGGGATAAAATGATCAACGAGTCTGAAATCGGCAATAGAATTCGGGAAGGCCGCTTAAGAAAAAATCTTACCCTGCAGGAACTGGCCGACAAAACCGGCTATTCCAAGGGATATCTCTCCAAAGTCGAAAAATCGGATAAAGCCCCACCGGTTGCCACCTTAAGCACCATTGCCAGAGAATTAGATGTCACAGTTGCAAGTTTTTTAGGTGAAGAGCCCCGAAAGGACAATCTGTGTGTGGTCAGGAAATCTGAACGAACCCTGATGACCAGTAACGGTGAAGAATTCGGATACGCCTATGAATCCCTGGCCAACCCGTATCCGGACAAGCATATGGAGCCTTTCATTTTATCCTACCCTTCGAAGGATGCCCTCAAATACAGCTTCCAACACGACGGTGAAGAAATGCTGTTTGTGCTTCAGGGGAAAATACGTTTCAAGTACGGCGACAGGGAATTTGTTTTGGAAGAAGGAGACTGTGTATACTTTGATTCCAGCATCCCACACACGGGCGAACCAGTTGACGGTGAAGAGCTTAAGTGCCTGATTGTCATTTATTCATCAACTCCCCAAGGACCTGCTGATTATGAGCATTTCAGGCAAAGAATTGTGAACAAATAAATTTTGCCAATTTTATTGGAATTTAATCCCAATCAATAATACGGCTAATTAGACGAAAGGAGACAGTGATGACATCAAAAAGATTATGTTTGGTTTTGGTGAGTGTTGCATTTTTTGCTATGGTATGCGGGCCTGTAATGGCAGCGGACACAATTAAAATTGCATATATCGACCCGTTAAGCGGTCCTTTCGGCAATGTCGGTGATGCCGGCCAGAAACACTTCCACTATATGGTTGATAATATCAACGCCAAGGGCGGTGTGCTGGGCGGCAAGAAATTTGAAATCGTCGCATTTGACAACAAGATCAGCGCCAAAGAATCGCTGGTACAGCTCAAAAATGCCATTGACCAGGGTATCCGTTTTATTACCCAGGGCAACGGATCCAGCGTTGCCGGCGCACTGATCGAAGCGGTCAACAAACACAACAAAAGGAACCCCAATGACCCGGTCCTGTATTTCAATTATGCGGCCGTTACCCCGGCCTTTACCGAGGAGAAATGCAGCTTCTGGCACTTCCGCTTTGACGCCCACGTGAGCATCAAAATGGATGCAATATCCGAACACATCAAGGCCCGCCCGGAGGTAAAAAAGGTGTACCTGATCCACCAGGACTATATTTTCGGCCACTCCTGCAGCGCAGTCATCCAAGAGATGCTAAAGGCCAAACGTCCGGACATCGAAATCGTGGGGGATACCTTCCATCCCCTGGGAAAAGTGAAGGATTTCTCGCCCTACATCACTAAAATCCAGGCTTCGGGTGCCGACGTCGTGGTCACGGGCAACTGGGGTGCTGACATGCAGCTGTTGGTCAAGGCGGCCAAGGAAGCCGGCCTCGAAGCTGAGTTCTATACCTTCTACGGCGGCGGCCTGGGCGGCCCGTCCGGCATCGGTGCTGCCGGTGAAAACCGTGTAAAGCAGGTTACCGAATGGCACAATAACCTGTGGAACGAACAAAACCAGCCGGCCGACAAGGATTTCTATGTCGGATTTCAGGAAAAATATGCCGTGGGTAAAGACGAACGCCTTGAGTTTTACTACGGGCGTGTCCGCACCATGATGGAAATGCTGGTCAAGGCCTTCAACAAAGCCGGCAAGGCAGAGCCCAAGGCCGTGGCATTTGCGCTGGAGGGCATGGAGCATGACACCTATTACGGCAAAGTCGTCATGCGTGCCGATGATCATCAGCTTTACCAGCCGATGTTTATTTCAACGATGGTAAAAGCCGGAACCGACAAGGTCAAGTTCGATGTGGAAAAGACCACCCTGGGCTGGCGGACTGACATGCGCGTCGAAACCGAAACGACCATGCGGCCCACCGTCTGCAAGATGAAAAGACCGAAAAAGTAGACCCCGAGTCTCTCATACCCAAGCTGCCGTCCGTCTTTTGCAAAAAGAGGCGGACGGCCTGCTACGGTTTTTCGTACGCTATCTCTGAGCCAAATGGCATCCGAAACGCCTGTAGGAATTTGTATCCATCGGCTCACCATAATGGGAAAAGAGAAAAAAATGATCGAATTCTTTGTATTTTCTCTCCTCAACAGCCTGCTCTACGGCATGCTTTTGTTCATGCTGTCCAGCGGACTGACGCTGATTTTCAGCATGATGGGGGTTTTAAACTTCGCCCACGCCTCTTTTTATATGCTGGGCGCTTATTTTGCCTATCAGATCAGCGTGGTCGTGGGTTTCTGGCCCGGGCTGATCATCGCACCGCTTCTGATCGGGGTGCTCGGGGCCATTGTGGAACGTTTCGGCCTGCGCACGGTTCATAAATCCGGCCATGTTGCCGAGCTTTTATTTACCGTAGGGCTGGCATTTCTGATCGAAGAGGCGGTGATTCTCATATGGGGACGGAACGCCGCGGATTACCGCATACCGGAATTGCTGGATTCGCCGCTCTTCACCCTCTGGGCCACCGATTTCTCCATGTACCGGGCATTTATGCTGCTTATCGCCGTAATCATGTTTGTAGGCCTTTATCTGGTACTCACCCGGACGCGCATCGGTCTTATCATTCAGGCCGCACTGACCCATCCCGAGGGCGTCAGCGCCCTGGGGCACAACGTACCGGGCGTTTTTATGCTGGTTTTTGGCGGCGGATGTGCGTTGGCCGGACTGGCCGGGGTTATCGGCGGGAACTACTTTATTACAGATCCCGGTATGGCGCGTATGCTGGGACCCATCGTATTCGTAGTGGTCGTTGTCGGCGGCATGGGATCGTTAACCGGTGCTTTTGTCGCCTCGCTGCTTCTGGGGGCCATCCAGACCTTTGCGGTGGGCCTGGAGTATTCCCTGACAGACCTGTTTCGGTTGTTCGGTGTTACGCCCAGTTTCCAGGGAGGCATTCTGAAAGACCTGTTCCGTATTCAAATCGCCCACACCGGACCCATTTTACCCTATTTGTTTATGGTATTTATGTTGATCTTCCGGCCGAAAGGTCTCATGGGAACACGTGAAACATAAGCACTATGCAAAATTCTAATCCTTCAAAAAAATGGTTGCGCGTATTGGCGCTATGGGTTGGTGCGATTTTGATGCTCGCACTGCTGCCCATTTTGCTTCGATCGAGCTTCATGCTCTCCATGGCGAGCGAAATGGGGATCATGATCATATTCGCGCTGTCTTATAACATGATCCTGGGCCAGGGCGGGATGCTTTCTTTCGGCCATGCCGTCTATTTCGGGCTGGGCGGCTTTATCGCCATGCATGCCCTCAATTTCATCAATGAGGGTGTGCTTTTCCTGCCGCTTGAGATCTTGCCCCTGATCGGCGGTTTGGGCGGTCTGTTCTTCGGTATCATATTCGGCTATGTATCCACCCGCCGGGCCGGGACTCCGTTTGCACTGATATCCTTAGGAATTGGAGAGCTGATAGCGGCCAGTTCCCTGATGTTGCCCAGTTTTTTCGGCGGTGAGGAAGGCATATCCGGAGACCGCATGGCCGAAATTACGCTGACCCCCTTTGGTTTCGGCCAGCAGATCGAGGTTTACTATCTGATCGCTTTCTGGATGCTGGTCAGCATCGGGTTAATGTATCTGTTAACCCAGACCCCGCTCGGCCGTATGGCGAATGCGGTGCGCGACAATCCGGAGCGAACGCCTTTCGTGGGATACAACACCCACATCGTGCGCACCATCCAGCTTTCCCTGGCGGCTTTTTTCGCAGGTATCGCCGGAGGGCTGTTCGCCATCAACTATGAAATCGTCACCTCCGAAATCGTGGGGGCCATCCCTTCGGCCAATGTACTAATGATGACCTATATCGGCGGCACCGGATACTTTTTTGGTCCCATCCTAGGGGCTATCCTGATCACCATCATGGAGCTGATGCTGGCCAACATCACGCATGCCTGGGTGCTTTACTACGGACTGATGTTCGTTGCCATGATTCTGTGGGCGCCGGGCGGCCTGGCCGGTCTGATCATGATGCACAAACCACTATGGCAGAGCCGGGTCCTGGCCGATGTCCTCAAGGCATACGCCGCCATAGCGGGACCGATCATCATTTTATTTTTGGGATGTATGACCCTCATCGAAATCAATTACCATCTTTCCCTGAGCATAAAGCCCGAAGATTCCCTGCACATCTTCGGCATCGAATTCTACGCCCAGTCGATCTGGCCCTGGGTTATTTCCATTGTACTATCCATCGGGGGCCTGGTTCTTTTCCTCAGGAGCCGGCGCATTGTCAGCCGGGCCTGGCAAAGCGCCGGTATGCAACTCAAACAAAAGGATTCTGGATCATGACAAAAGAGGCGCTTGAGCTCATTGACATCCACAAGAGCTTCGGCAACAGCAAAATCATCAACGGTGTCGACCTGGCCATTCATCGCGGTGAGCGGCACGCCATCATCGGCCCCAACGGTGCCGGCAAATCGACCCTATTCAATCTGGTCAGCGGCTTTTACAAGGTCAGCAAAGGGCATATTAAGCTCCGTGGCCATGACATTACGAATAATGCACCTCACCAGATCAACCGTCTGGGTTTGTCGCGCAGTTTTCAGGTTACCAATATTTTCCCCAGGATGAGTGTTTTCGAGAACATCCGCTGCGCCCTGTTGTGGCCGCTGAAATATAAGTACTCCTTCTGGCACCGCTGCAATCGTCGTAAAGAGCTAAATCAAAAGACCGAGGTGCTGCTGGAGAAAATCAATATGATTGACCGGCGAGAGATCGCCGCCGGTGAACTGGCCTATGCCGAGCAGCGCGCCCTGGAGGTCGGTGTTACGATCGCCGGCGGGGCCGATGTAATTCTGCTGGACGAACCCACCGCCGGCATGAGCCACAGTGAAACCGACCGGGCCGTTAACCTGATCCGCAGTGTCACCGAGGACAAAACCCTCGTGGTG
>CALZJV010000532.1 GCA_945787595.1 uncultured Desulfobacterales bacterium
CCTGCGGATCACGGGATTACGATCGATACGCTGGGTGCTGCCGGCTTGAAGAAACTGGAACTGGCCCGAGCCCTCTCCACCCAGCCGAAGCTCCTTCTGGCAGATGAAAGCCTCGGCGGACTTGATGAGACTGAAATGGATCAGGCAGCGGATATGTTGGAGGCCATCCGGCGGGAAAAGGGAATTACGATTATCTGGGTGGAGCACATCATGGGTGTCTTGATGCGTGTGGTTGACCGCGTGATTGTGCTCGATCACGGTCAGAAGATTTCAGAGGGCCTTCCCAAAGATGTGGCAGTTGATCCGAAAGTGATTGAAGTGTATCTCGGCCGTGAAGAGGTCCAACTGCAAAAAAAGTTCGAATAGCAATATTTTTTACTTTTTCGCCACTCAGAATTTAGCCGTTTTATAAGGAGGGCTAGGGTGCTCAAACTCCAAGCCGTAAATGCATATTACGGTTCATTCCAGGCACTATTCGATATCAGTCTGGCTGTTGAACAGGGCGAAGCGGTTGCGGTCATCGGACCAAACGGTGCCGGAAAAACCACGCTGCTCCGGGTGATATCGGGTCTTGTTAGGGCAGGTGATGGTACGCTGACCATGGAAGGTAAGAATTTGCGAACCGTACCGCCCCACTCCATCATCGACCTCGGGGTAGCCCATGTTCCCGAAAACCGACGTCTCTTTCCCCGCATGACGGTTGAAGACAACCTCAAGATCGGGGCATTCACCCCGTCTGCCAGAAAGCAGTTCAGAGAACGTCTTAAATTTGTTTATGAACTGTTTCCAATCCTTGCCGAACGCTGTGCACAATTTGCCGGCACGCTTTCAGGCGGTGAACAGCAAATGTGCGCCATCGCCAGGGCTTTGATGTCGAATCCCAAAATGCTTCTGATGGATGAGCCGTCGGCCGGCCTGGCTCCGGTGATCGTTCAGCAGGTTTTCGAACTGGTACGGCAGATTCGGCAGAAAGGGTTTACCGTATTGATTGTCGAGCAAAATATCCAGCAGGTCCTCAAAGTAGTGGATCGCGCATACCTGCTGGAAGTCGGCAGTATCAAAGTCAGTGGCAGCGCCTCTGAATTGCTCGGCAGTGAAGAGATCCGCAAAGCCTATATCGGCGTTTAACAACAGTATACGATTGGTGGAACAGCATGTTCGATATTTATCTTTTAGAAACGATAATCAACGGCATATTGCTGGGCGGTGTTCTGGCACTGCTGGCACTTGGGTTGAATCTGATTTTCGGTGTGATCGATGTGGTTTGGATCTGCTACGCCGAGTTGGTCATGCTTGGAATGTATGCCATCTTTTTCCTCTATGTGAAATTCCAAATTCCATTGATACTCGCCTGTCTGGCCGGCATCGCGGTGGTTGCAGTGGTTGGGTATCTCGTACATTTTCTGATTATTTCACCTATTCTGGGTAGCGCCCCCATCAACCAGCTGCTGGCCACCGGGGGACTGCTCTTCTTTCTGCAAAGTTTTACCACGCTGCTGTTCGGCATCGAGTTTCGCAACATCGGTCTGCGACTACCGGTCCTGGAGGTTTTTGGAATGTACATCAGCTTTGCCCGGCTGCTGGCTTTTTGTACCGCTTTGATTGCAATGCTCGTTTTATATTTTGTTCTGGCGCGGACCTACATTGGAACCGCTATCCGGGCCATTTCACAAGACCGGGAAGTGATGGTCCTGATGGGTGTCAACAGCCGCAAAGTCTACCTGACCACATCGGCCATCGGCGGCGGACTCGCCGGACTGGCCGCTTGTCTGCTGGTGCTTCAGTATGATATTCACCCGGCCATTGGGCTTTCCTTCGGTCCCATCACCTTTATGATCTGTGTCCTCGGGGGACTCGGCAATATGCTCGGCGGATTTATTGCAGCCTTCATCTTCAGCCAAATTATTGCAATCGGAGGATTTTACACTGAGATCGAATGGGGTTACGTGATCGCCTTCGCGGTTTTCATCATCATGATGTTTATCAGACCACAGGGAATTCTTGGGAGCCGTTCATGAACAAGCTATTTTACCTGATCGGAGCCGTCGCCCTGGTAGCGCTGCCATTTATCGGCGTACCGCAATATTACATGCACGTGCTCATTACGATCCTCATTTTGAGCTTTACCTACACGAGTTGGTCCTTAATGGGACGGTTTGGTCTGGTTTCCCTTGGCCATGGTGCCTTCATGGGGGTGGGTGCCTACACTGTCGCCATGTTATGGAATTATCTCTCCCTGACCCCCTGGGTTGGCATCCCCGTGGGGCTTTTACTTTCAATGGGAGTTGCCATTTTGATCGGATACCCCTGTTTCAGATTCCGGATCGTCGGGCATTATTTTGCCTTGGTGACCCTTGCGTTGAGCGAGGTCATTCGCATGCTCATCATGGCCTTAAGAGATTATACCGGTGGTTCGCTGGGGTTGACCCCGGAGCGTTACGGAGAGGGAACATCGCTTTATGCCCTGCAATTTGCCGATAAAGAAACTTTTTACTTGATAGTTTTGGCATTTTGGGCCTTCGGGATCTGGGTCTGGAAGAAGGTTGATACCAGCATGGAACGTTATGCCCTGGATGCCATCTCAGAGGATGAGGATGCCGCCGCCTCGGTGGGTATAAACGTAACTCGTCAAAAATTGCGCATCACGGTTATCAGCGCAGTGATGACCGCGTTTGGCGGAATTTTATACGGCCAGTATCAGATGTACATGAATCCGCATACGGTATCCGGCGTCGGCATATCTCTGCAGATCGTGTTCGCGGTGGTTGCCGGGGGGATGTACGTGGCCTTCGGCCCCACGGTGGGCGCCGTTATTACGATTTCGCTGGCGGAATTTTTACGGGTTCTCATTGGAACCGCGATGGTTGGGTTGGATACCACCATCTACGGCCTGATGCTGATTTTGTTCATTATTTTCCTACCCCAGGGGATTCTGGGTGCTATATTAGAGAAGGGCTCCCGCAAGAAAGCGGTTCGCAACCTTGCAGCGGCAATGGGTGCAACCCCCAGGTAGAAGGGAGGTAATTTTGGAATGTGGATTTGTTGTATCGCTTTGCTCTATTATTTTTTATTAAATGGACAGTATACCTTAAATCCAAATTCTAAAATCCCAAATCTATAGAGTTATACTTCTAAAGATAGAATTCCTTACGCACTCCCCGCATGTCCATTTCATATTCCAAACCGGATATGGGGGGTCTGCTGTAATACCAGCGCACAGCGTGCCGGGCAGCTTCCTGCATGGGAATGAGGAGCTCTTCAGCCAGAAGATGATGGAGCGGATGCACCGTGTAGATATCCACCGCGATGACCTCCGCCCATTTCACTTGCAGTCCGGATAACCGTGATTGCATGATACCGATCACATGCTTCACTTTTTCCCTGACCGCATCCATACCTGTTTCGCCTGCCCTTACGATGTAACCGGGTGATAGATTTCCTTCTCTCAGTTCGCCGGCTCCGGCGATGATGAAGGTGGGAGGCAGGCTATCGTTTTCCAGCGGGACGGTGTATGAAAAGGCATATAAAACCGCTTCTCCCGGAGGTCCAACCTCTGGAGCGACATTGGTCCTGGCCACCGGGTTCACCCCATCAATCGGCAGATCCCATTCGTCCAGAATATCCAGATAGCCCTGATTGAACTCGGAGAATTCTTCAAAGGAAAACGGTCGCGGAATTCTGAGCTGAATGGCGCACAGCGCATGTCGGGGTCTACCCAGGGCTGCCAGGTGGCTATGGATGAATTCGAAGCCTTTGCGGTATGGCGGAGGATTGCGCATGATGACATGCACGATTTCATTCCCCGGCATGGCGGCAACCCCTGAAGAGTAAGGTGCAATACCGGTGAGGAAAAAATAACCGCCCTTTGGATTCGGCATGCGTTTCATTTTTATGATTCCTTTTTTGGTTATAATGCCCACAAGTATAATAGTAATTCAAGCAAATTGTAGAAATTCCCATACAATTAACCCTAGCGTTGCAAAAATTCTTCATCCTAGGGTGGGCAGTGCCGCTCGAATATGGCTTCAAATTGTGACCCAACCGGATTTTCGGGCTGAGGCGAAACAACAAATATGTCTTGCCTTTGATCCCAGTCTTACCGTATTATCTGATGCCGAGACGGAGAAAGCCGTCAGTGTACAGTTGTTATAAATATTAGGAGATGTTGACGATGAGTATCGTTCTTGTTACCGGAGGAGCGGGAAATGTGGGACGACAGGCGGTGGTTAAGCTAGCTCAAGCCGGCCATGAGGTGCGTGTCTTAGACTTGCCGGACCTTGATTATTCATTTACCAAGGCACATACTAATATCGAAGTGTTCCATGGTGATATTGGCGAAAAATCAGACTTGACACGGGCCTGTGATGGTATCGACTGGGCCGTGCATCTGGCTGCAATTATGCCACCGATGAGCGAAGAAAATAATGAGCTTGCCAGCAGGATAAACATTGAAGGCACGCGAAGTATATTGAAAGCGTTGAATCCGGAGATACCCATCATCTTTGCGTCTTCGGTGGCAACCTATGGAGTGCCGAGGGCGGAAATCGTCGACATTGATCATCCCTGCAAAATGAGAAGGATATTCTAGAAAATAATAGACCGTTTGTGATGTTGCGAATTTCCGGAGTTTCGGTGCCGGCGCTATTAGAAATTCCGCATCCGTGGTTTTTTACGGCCAATCAGCGCATGGAGTTTGTTCATCTCGCGGACGCAGCCAAAGCTGTCGTAAACTGTGTTGGCAATGAAGCAGTCACGGGGAAAATCCTGCAGATTGCCGGCGGTCAAACTTGGCAATTGATCGGTCAAGAATACTCACGTGCTATTTGCGAGGCCTTCGATTTCCCTCCTGAAAGCGCTACTTTCCAGGAGCAGCCAGGCTGGACAGGTTGGTACGATACAAATGAATCACAGCGACTGCTGCAATATCAGAATCATGCGTTTGAGGACTTTATCGATCAGTTAAGAGCGCTCTATCAAGGAGCAATTAGTTAGCAAAGTTCAGGATAAATTCTTTAAAAACGGAGGTAATGTCTATGA
>CALZJV010000533.1 GCA_945787595.1 uncultured Desulfobacterales bacterium
AAACCCCAAAGAAAAAAGTATCCTGGGGTTTAAATGCTACAAAAAAGTCTCGGACATCGAGGAACCGGTGGATGTTGCTCTGGTGGCCACCCCGGCCGCAACGCTACCGGCAGTCCTGGAAGATTGCGGTCAAAACGGGGTTGGAGGAGCGGTTGTCCTAGCGGGCGGATTCGGCGAAATGGGCCGGGAAGGCCGGAAGCTAGAAAACCAAATGGTAGCTGTCGCCAAAAAGCACAATATCCGTTTGATTGGCCCCAACACCTCCGGCATGTTGAATATGCATGATAACTTAAACCTGGTGGGGTTGAAGGATGCCCCCAAGGGGGATATTGCACTTCTTACCCAGAGCGGCAACATGGCACTGACGTTGATCACGGAAGCAAAAATCAAAAGTCGTAAAGGGTTTTCCTATTATGTCGGTGTGGGCAACGAGGCCGATATAGAATTTCACGAATACCTGGAATTCTTTCGTCTGGACCCGAATACCAGGGCCATATTGATGTACGTGGAAGGATTGCACAACGGCCGCGAATTCATCCAACAGGCCCAGAAAACGACCCTTGAAAAGCCGATTATTCTGCTTAAAAGCGGACGCTCGACCACCGGCAAAAAATCCGCGGGATCCCATACCGGCGCGCTGGCGGGAACAAAATTGCGATTCTGGCCGATGGCGGCGGACATGCCACCATTGCCTCCGATCTTTTAACCGATCTGGGCGTTGACATTCCCGAGTTAAGCGAAAAAACCCAGAATAAATTGAGAGATCTTCTACCGCAAGCGGCATCCGTTCCCAATCCTGTTGATGTGGCCGGCGGCACGGACGCCGATCCATCGATTTTTGCCGATTGTGCCGATATCATGCTAAAAGATCCCAATGTCGGCGGGCTGCTAATCGTGGGGCTTTTCGGTGGCTACGGCATCCGTTTCGCCAAGAGCCTGTCTCTGATGGAAGAAGATGCAGCCCATCGAATGGGAAAGCTGGTCAGATCACGTAACAAACCGATCGTGCTGCACAGCCTCTATAATTCTGAAAAACCGCACGCGCTGGATCTCTTGCGTTATTATAATATTCCGGTTTTCGATTCTCTGGATGTGGCAGTCAAATGTATCAGCGCGCTGGCCGAATACGGCAAATATCTCAGAAGCTATCATCCGAAATACACTTTCGAGTTGAATTGGGGAACCAAAGCCAAAGCCGAGGGTGAGGCAATTATCAGAAACGTCCGCGAAGACGGGCGCCAGGCCTTGCTGGAACACGAAGCCAAACAGCTTTTTGCCCTGCACGGAGCACCGGTCAGCAGGGACCTGCTGGCCAAAAACGCTGATGAAGCCGTCGAGATCGCCGCCAAAGCCGGCGGCAATGTGGTCCTCAAAATTGTCTCACCCAATATCCTGCACAAAACCGAGGCCGGTGGCGTGCGGGTTAAGCTTCACACGCAAAAGGGAGTGCGTCAGGCGTACAGAGACATCATCCGAAACGCGCGGAATTATAATCCAGATGCCGATATCCGTGGCGTATTGGTGTCTCCTATGGCAGCCGAGGGGGTGGAGGTGATTATCGGGACCAAATACGATGATCAGTTTGGCCCGGTGATCATGTATGGACTGGGCGGAATCATGGTCGAGATTTTAAAGGACGTCGCGTTCCGCGTCATCCCTCTCTCGCCCAGCGGCGCCAGAAAAATGATCGAAGAAACCAAGTCCTTTCCGATCCTGAACGGCTCTAGAGGCAAACCGCCGCTGGACAAAAAAGCCATCACCAAATTGCTGATGCTATGCTCCGATATCGTTGAAGCCTATCCTCAAATCGCTGAAATGGACCTCAATCCGGTCATCGTGCATCAAAATGGGCTGAGCGTCGTGGATGCGAGGGTGATACTGAAATCAGATGATGGATGTCTGATGTCGGAGGAAACGTGCCGGATGGCGGAGGACGAATGACAGAGGACAGACGTCGGAAGACAGAGGACAGACGTCGGAAGACAGAGGACAGATTACAGAGAACGGAGGACAGAGGTGTTTGAATTCGGAAGGCGGAAGGCGGAATGAAGAAGGCTGAGCGCGGAGAGCATAGCGCATAGCGTCAGGGAAAGCAGATGTCAGCCCAGCCGCCGGCCAAAAAAGTGGCCGGTCTGATCGAAAAAGAAACTGATGTTCTTTTTTTTTCAGTGCCAGCCACTGATGGCGTGTTAAAGCAAATCGGCACGGATGCCGACTCTACCTAATCCTTTTTTCCTTTTCTTTCCGACTTCCGCATTCCGAACTCCTAATTCATCTTATGTTCCGGTCGCTTCCCGGCCGCCGGCTCCGCTTGTGGCGGCCAGTGCTCCCTCCACGCCGCTGCCGGGCCCACATTTGCTTGCTCTTGCCGGGGGCCTTTTTCAGAAGCTCTTCAAAAGGCAGCGGGGGAGGTTTCAGCCGCATCATCCAGACCATCTCCACCAGTATGTCCGCCTCTTTCGCGAATCGCAGGCATTCATCTATTGTAGTACGCGTGCTTGCCGGAAGAATTTCCATTCCATACCAAACCATGCCCGCCGTTTTGACGGCATCCTGTACGATTTGACGCCTTTCTTTGTTGTCTAAATAGGTGCTGGATACAAAAACTTTATAGCGATGCCGGGCATTCGGCGTGGTGGGTTTTGTTGTGGTAGGCATTTTACATTCTCCGCGCTAAGCAAGGGTTGTCGCTGAAGTTGGCTGCCGAGAGCTTTCTGAAACCACTTCTTTAAAACATATAGAAAAATGCTCGGCGGGTCTAATTATTAATCCGGCAATCAAAAATACAGAATATATATCAAAAATCCTTGAAAACTTTGCGCTTTTGAGACAATATGTCAGTGGATTTCATTGCCGGATGAATAGCCAATCAACTATTTAACGCGTAATATGAAGGATTTTAAATGAAAAAAATTATATCCACCGACCTCGCTCCTGCCGCCATCGGACCATACTCTCAAGCTATCCGGTATGGGGATCTGCTTTTCGTTTCCGGTCAAATTGCTTTGAATCCTGTTAGCGGCGAACTTGTGGAAGATGATATTGAAGTTCAGACAAAACAGGTATTGGAAAACTTGCAAGCCATTATCAAAGAGGCCGGGATGACCCTGCAAAATGTGTTGAAATGCTCGTGCTTTCTAAAGGACATGGAAGATTTCGTGAAGTTTAATGGTGTTTATAACAGCTACTTTGCAGAAAGTCTGCCGGCCAGAGAAACTGTAGAAGTTGGAAAACTTCCCAAAGATGCGCGGGTGGAAGTCTCAGCCATATGTGGGGTTTCAAAAGCAAAGAGGTAAAGATGGAAGAACGAAAGAAAATCCTGATCGTCGACGATGAGCAACTCAACCGCAACATCCTGGTCGATTTGCTAAAGCCGGACTATGAGATCGTGGTCGCGATGAACGCAAAACAGGTTTTGGAGGCGGTCATCACTGCTGATCCACCGGATTTGATTCTGCTGGATATCGCGACATCCGGGATAGATGTCCACGAGGTTTGCCGGCGCCTGAAGGCTGACGAAATCACCCGGGCGATCCCCGTAATCTTCATCACCGACAAGGGGGAAAGCAGAGAAGAATCCAAGTGCCTTGAAATGGGCGCTGTGGACTATGTCACAAAACCCATCTATCCCCCAATCGTCAAGACCCGAGTAGAAACCCACCTCGCTTTGAAGCACAGCATGGAAGAACTGCAGAAGACCTACAAAATCATTGAGTCTTATAAAGATAAAATCAAAGATGAGATAAATGTCGGTCGCAAAATCCAGCTGAGCATGTTGCCGTCCGAATTTCCGGCGTTTCCGGACCATGACGAGTTCGATATTTATGCCAACCTGCAACCGGCCCGCGAGTTTGGGGGTGATTTTTATGATTTCTTTTTTATCGGTGATGATCGCTTTTGTTTTTGCATCGGTGACGTTTCCGGAAATGGTGTGCCGGGTGCTTCGTTTATGTCGATAGCGAAATCCATTATCAGGTCCAGGGCGGGGGATGATTTTTCGACGGCAAGCATCCTCACCCATGTCAATGAGGAGCTATGCGGGGTTAACCAAACCACCATTTTTGCAACGCTTTTCATGGGTATTCTGAATATCAAAACCGGGATGCTGTTATATACAAATGCCGGGCACAAACCACCTTATATTAAGCGGGGGGAAGGGCCTCTCGAAATGCTGGATAGGCACCACGGTCCGGTACTCGGCGCAGTGAGGGGCTTGGTTTATCAAGAAGACAAGACTGTGCTGTCAAAAAATGACCTGCTGCTGACTTACACCGACGGCGTTACCGAAGCCAGGGACCAAGCCAACAACCTGTTTTCCGATAAGCGCCTGACGGAGTTCATGTCTTCCTGTGTATTTGAATCCGTCCAGGATGTGGTGGATGCGGCAGTTTCAGAGGTAATACGATTCGAAGACGAGGCGGATCGGTTGGATGATATGACTGTGCTGGCCGTTCAGTTTCTCAGAACTCCGGAAGAGACCGCCGGCCCGAAGATGGAACTCACAGTTCCGAATCGATTGTCCGAAAACTGTCGTGTTAAAGAGCACTTTGACACCTTCTCTGAGCACTACGGCATCCCGGAGCGGGTCAAATTAAAAATGAATATCGTGTTCGATGAGCTCTTAACCAACATCATTTCTTACGCCTATCAGGATAACAAGGAGCATGACATCGGAATCAAGGTAGAATTATCCGCAGATCGTTTGAAGGTGTCGATGGTCGATGACGGTATCCCGTTTAATCCGCTGGGTGTTGAAACGCCGGACACGGAGCTTCCACTCGAAGAACGCAAGATCGGCGGCTTGGGAATTCATCTGGTTCGCAATATGACCGACAAGGTTTCTTATCGACGCCGCATCGATAAAAATGTTATCACGGTTGTTGAATACTTGAAGGCCGATAGTGAATAAATATATTGGTTACATCGACCACAATCAGGTAAAGCGCGGGAACATAAAGTAATGTCAATACGGTGGCAATCAGCAACCCATAGCAAATGCTAACCGCCATTGGGATTAGAAACTGGGCCTGGAAGCTGCGCTCTAGCAGCAGTGGGAAAAGCCCGGCAATCGTCGTAACTGAAGTCAACAAAACCGGCCTGAATCTTGCT
>CALZJV010000534.1 GCA_945787595.1 uncultured Desulfobacterales bacterium
CATGAGAGAATTCATTATTTGTGTAAACAATCGCGAGTACGAGGCCTCATTGGAACTCTGGAAGGTATACAGGGCCATTCGAGATGATCATGCCAAGAATCAGAATTTGGTGCGGGTCATTGATGAATCTGGCGAGGACTACCTTTTCCCATCTGATTATTTTATACCGATAGCATTACCGAAAGTCGTCCAGGATGCTATGATGCGGGATGCATCGTAAAAAGGATCCTTTTAATTATTTTTAAACCTTCTTCTTAGTCCCAATAGACCGACGAGACCACCCCCTAACAGCCAGGCTGCCACGTGCAGTGAATCCGGGTTAAAATCGGCATATGAGTTAAGTTCATCAGCGTCCGATGTAGCAACACCAAGACCAGCATCCTCATCGAGAAACCACCCGTCATTTGGGCTTTTTGGTGGATCGCACTGGCTGCTTATCGGCCTAAAGACCAGTATCGTCAGCGCCAATGCGATCAACAATTTCTTGCTTGGCATTTTTACCCCCCCCTTGGTCTTCTGATGATAGTTTGGATGTCGACAACAATCATTTATTAAGCCTTTCAGAGAGCTTTATTGCAGTCTCGAATTCACGGGTGATTTCATCCTTATCGTAATTTACCACTGAAACCTTATTTTCGCTGAGATACTCTATAAAATCCCACTTAGAGAGCCCTGCGAGTTCAGCCGCTCTTCCTAGTGAAAGGGTTTTGTCTTTGAAATATTTTAATGCGAGCAACTTCCTTGATTCGTTAGCTATCTTATCCTTGGTCAATCCTGAGGCAGAAAGAGAAAGATAGAGCTCTTCCGATAAGTTTATTATTGCCTGTATATTACCCATTCATATCACCTTGCCTTGGTATTTCTTCATAAAATTTAATTTTCCGATATCTTAGCTGTAAAAATTTAAAAACCAATAAAAACAATGCGCATACTTTTGGAATATAAATGGACAAAATAGGCATCTTTATTTGAAGAATTCAGCCGTTTGAAGTTGTTTAGCAAGACGCCTACCACAAGCCAGCACCAACTCTAAATCCTCGTTTTCAAGTTCTTGTGAAAAAAGTTTATCCTTAATTTTGTTAGTTGGCTCAAAAATTGTCGAAAATTACTGAAAAGCATTGAAATAGTCAAGTGTTTCAACTTAACCTGACAATAACTGCGTATTCCAGCTAACTTGGGCTCCAGACTGACAATATTCGGGAGTCTATCATAGATAAACATACGATCGGCTGCAAGCGTTGGGAGATCAGAGAAGGTGGAATCTTTCGATTTGGGCCCGCCCTGGCCTCCCCTCTCTCCGAGCTGTAGGCTCTGCCCTTTCTCTACGCTGTAGGCTCTACGAGCCGGAAGCCGGCCTGTAAGCCTCACTCTCCGATCCGTAGGCTCGGGTCTACGAGCCAGAGGCGGTGCTGGACGCGGCCTCGGAGAGCACGACGACTTCAATTTATTAGCACCGAAAGGAAGGAAAAAAAGTTGGAGCCAATATAGACAATCTTCATAGAGCAGGTCTGGGCCAGGGATTTGGGGTTGCGGCCTCCGGCCCGTAGGGGCCATAAGGGCCTATGCCCCGGAGGGAATGTGGAAAAAGAAAGGGCTGAGGAGCACCGGAGAGAAGGAGACTGGAAGGTTTACTGAAAAAGTTGATTATTCTTTTCTGACCTACCGTGAGACACGGCGTGAAAGAAAACCCATGAAAACAGGACGATTTGAGTATAAAAAATGCAAATTACAAATTTCGTGCCCCACGTTCTTCAAGCCATCTTTTCAGCGATTTTTGACTTTCGCCGGATCGACGTCCAGCTAAGATACCACTAACACTGAGATCTTCATCGAGGTCGGGCCAATGAATTAGCGCTCCATCGCAAATTATCTCAAAATTGTCCCGTTCCTCTGCAGTACCGTACCACAACCGTGGATACCAGATAAGTGGCGCGATAATAGTTAGGCCGTCCATTAGATCTACCGATAATGAGTCTTCGTTAATTGTGATGGCTTGAGCGCGATGTTCTCGGGTTTCAATTGCCAAAGAATTCATTCCATTGCTCCAACAAAAATTCCTGATTTTCAAAAACCATTTTAGTAATTTTACTTAGTTCTCTTCGCCTAAACCCTCCTGTTAATTGCAAAACAACCGGATCGAGCCAAAATTTTCGTCGATATATCATTGTATTTCAATTAGTTACTCGTTATTTCAAAAATTTTAACCGGACAGCAATACCAACTTCTATTATCGTTATTTTAAAACATCATCCGACCTAAAAGTCAACTGGTTGATTTTTCAATAATTATTACAATATTGACTTGAAACCCTGTTTCTGGTACTTGATGGGTGTCGTCATTTCCAATTCTATGTTTCCATAAATTGGAAATTCGCTAAACCTATAGCATAACCGAAAATCACAGACGCTTCCGTTTTAAAAACAATTAAAAAAGTAAAAATTTGTGAGGTTAACAAATGCAGGTTGTCGAAACAAAATATGAACACGTGATACTCAATGAAGACAATGTACCGATCATCGCAGATACAAATACGAAGGTAATTGAACTCATTTTAGACAAAATTGCCTATGGGTGGAGTCCGGAAGAACTTCGATTTCAGCACCCTCACCTGACCTTGGGGCAGATATATTCAGCATTGGCTTATTACTCTGATCACCAGGAAATTTTGGATAGAGTCATCGAACAGCAATTGAAGCACGTAGATCAGATGGAAAAGAACGCTCAAAAAACACCACTAATTGCAAAACTAAAGGCCAAGAATCTCATCTAATGGCTATTCGACTTTATATGGATCACAATGTACCTCGTGCGATAACAAATGGCCTGAAATTGAAAGGCATCAATTTAATCACCGCTTACGAAGATGGTTAAAGCCAATTGGATGATTCCAAATTATTAGATCGGGCTTCAGAGCTTGAACGAGTGCTTTTCACTAGAGACTACAACCTTTTACAGGAAGCAACGAAAAGACAGAGGGCCGGGGTACCCTTTTATGGTATCATCTACGCACATCAACTTAAAATTTCGATTGGCGATTGCATCCGTGATTTAGAAATCATTTCAGAAGCAGGTGACCCTGAAGACTTGATAAACCAAGTACAATTCTTACCACTTTGAAAAACAGAAAATAATCAGTTTCAGAATGAGAAACAGAACAAAGCCGACGAATAGAGTGTATAGCGAGACGAGCACTACGAGCGGAGTCTGCGGTCGATAGGTCCCAAAGCATGCCATGGATAATTGCGCCCTTTTTTGAAAAGATCCTTGAGTTTTGCAGCAGAAAAGATTATCGTTCCCCTGTTCCTTGTGGCCCGGCCCACTGTTGCGCAAGGGCCATAGTATGCTTTCGCCTCTCAGAGATCCCTTTGCGCCTTTCCAATGTACTCTTACGCCTTGATGAAACGCCTCGGCGTTCCAGCTCATCTCTCCAGAATCCAACTGTCTGGTTCCTGCGATCGCCCTGCCTTCTGCGCTCATTTCCCCTCTTAAGCCTTTTCATGACTCAACCTCCGGCACTGCGATCGATCCTGTCAGTCTCAAAACGTTGCCAGACGTTAATTACCCCTTTTTTAAGGGGATCATTTCTCCCAATTTCAGAATAGCTCCGTTGTACGGGGTTTGCGCAAAGGTATGACCAATATGGAAAGTGGGTTCAACGGGGTCCGCCTACTATTGGCTCCCTGGTACTTGGTACTGGGCACTGACCCTCAATACGGCGGCAGGAGGCGCCTGAAACCGTGGAAAAGAACCGTGATCAGAAAAATAAGGTTTCGCGGGATGATGCCCGGCCAGAATAGATTAATCTGCCCCGGTGAGGCACAACCGGACCGGGAAAGTGCAAGTCGCTCAGCGAGATTCATCATCCACGATACTGACCGGGGCCATTCCACCATGTCTTTTACCAGGCGGGGATGTATACTCTCGAATCCCGAGACCGCCCCGGCAAGGGCTCCTGCAATCGCTCCTGTCGAATCCGTGTCACCGCCTAAAGCTATGACGTTTTTAACAGTGCTGTCAAAATCCCCCAGGTGTCTCAGGAAGGCAAAAAGAACCACCGGTACCGTGTGATAAATATATCCTGTCACACCTTCTTTCAGACCCATCGAATCCGCGAATTCCTCAACGGACCAGTTCACGGAAAGGCCGCGGGTGATCCGGTCCAGGTATCCGCCAAGCTCCGGATCGGTCACCTCATATGACAACAGTTCGATAAGCTCGTTGGGGTCATCTTCTCCCGTTTTTGCCCTGACAGCCCATCTGGCAGTATAGGCAACCACTATGGCACCCTCTTCAGCCTTCGGGTCTGTGTGAGTCAGCCTGGTGGAAACCTTGACATACCGACGCAGAGCTTCCGGATCCGATCTGAAGTAGGCCCCCAGAACAGTAGCCCGCATGGCTGGACCGTTGCCGGCAGAGTACACACCACTCGCAGAAGGCGGTACCCCCACCCAAAGTTTAATAATAGCCCGCAGTGTGGCAAAGCCGATCCCTGCAGGCAGTGCAGCCAGCCACCATCTCAGCTTCCAACCCCGGGAACGAGCGAAAAGTTCATGATTAT
>CALZJV010000535.1 GCA_945787595.1 uncultured Desulfobacterales bacterium
AGCACGCTTGAGAGTAATATAACATCTTTTTTAATTTTGTTAAGACTGGGTCCTGGTTTGTTTGGGATAAATTTGATTCTGAATGATCATAACAGTTTGGTGTAAAGGTTGCCTAATCCGAATTCGCCAAGGCGGAGAATTGAAGATTGAAGATTGCAAATTGAATATTTGTGGATGTCGCTCCGCTCTGCCTTTTTAAAGATCTTTTTAATAATTGATCCCGCCGGAGGCGGACCTTAAATATTCAATCTTCAATCGACAATCTTCAATCAATGGTTTTGTGATTTGCTGAAACCTTCATTTATTTACAACATGTTGTCAGAAAAAAGGACTAAGGGCCTAAGCTTGACGCATCTTCCAGTTAATCTTAACGATCCTATTTTGACCGTTTTTTTTGATCGGTTGCAATGCATTTTTGCTGCCATGGATCGACAATATGCCGAGGCGGCCAAACACTACGGGTTCCACTGTACCGGATGTGAGGATAACTGTTGCCGGACCCGTTTTAATCATCATACCTATTTGGAATATCTATATATCTAAAGCGGATGAAAAGGCATTGCCTGTGAGACTGATGTGTCCGCTCAATTCCGATGGGCTCTGTGCTCTGTACACATATCGCCCCATGATTTGTCGGCTGCACGGAATTTCCCACGAGCTTCGAAAGCCGGGACAAAACGCCATCCGCGGACCGGGCTGCGGGATGTTTGATCTCCGGTGTTCGGATAAGAGCTATCGCAAATTTGATCGTACGCCCTTTTATTTTGAAATGGCCAAGCTGGAAAATGAATTGAAACAGGCGGTCGGTCTATCCGGCAGAATTAAGATGACTATCGCGGAAATGATAATTGCCAGATGACGGAAGTCGGAAGACTGATGACAGATGGCAGAGAATATGGAAGGTGGAATATGGAATTCGGAATGAAAGATAAAGAAAGACCGGAAGATGGCAAGGAATCCGAAAATTCGGATTAGACCAAATTTGATAATGATTTGATATCATAACAACATCGTATGTTGAGAGAATCCCCATAAATCACAAGGTGATGCCAACATGAGATACTGGCACCATCCATAGGCTCTCCAACCCATGCAATATCCCTTCGCTTTTCCTTCCCTAACCAGTGCCTTTCTTTTGCTAAAATTACTACACTGCTGCAGTCTATAATTTGTATTGACAATCATAACGGCTTTAGATATTTCTCCTAAACCACTAGATTTTAAAGCTTTATCTCGTGTTGCCCAAAGCGAAACGAATAATCTCAACTGACCTTACTTTGAGCTAAGTTTCACCCCAATGTTGCAACGATAGGGTTTCACTCTACACCGAAATTCAATTGCTGTTGGTCACCTTCAAAAATCACTCACCGCTAACCCTTAACCTTCGTGGAGGCACTATGACACAGAGTTACCATAAGGTGCCGCTACAAAAGCTTTTTAGGTTTTTTATTCCCCTTAGAGGCTTTTTACGTTCTGGATCAGGATCCTTTCCCAAACTTTAACCGAAAAATACTGTTGTCGTTAACAAAAGGAGGACCAAGTAAAATGAAGAAGCTTTCAATTCTTTTTAGTTTAATTTTGATATTTGCTGCGTCCGTTGCCTGGGCAGCACCTCCGGGTCAAGCATATTTCACCGACTTTACCACGTTCCTTAAAGCAGGTGAGATCATGCCGGCGTCAATGACGGCCAGCAGGTTCTCGGTGGGTCTCGTGTCGATGTCGAGGAAGAAGGAGAGCCGGCCATCGAAGCCCCCCGCGATTGAGATCCCGGCTCTCACAGACAAAGTCCGCGTTATCACGGACCGGGATGGTGTCCGCCACATCGAGGCCACGAACGACTTCGATCTTGCCATTGCGTCGGGCTACGTCCACTGCCGCGACCGCCTGTTCCAGATGGACCAGACGCGCCGCCAGGTCGACGGCACCGAGGCCGAGTTATTAGGTCCGGGTCGGCTCGGAGCCGACATTCAGGCCAGAATCGTGGGCCTCCACCGCGCGGCCGAGCGCTCCTTCGACGAGGCATCCGACCGCTTCAAAAAGCTGCTCCAGGCCTACGCTGACGGCGTGAACCACTGCATTGCCCAAGAGCCCCTGCCGCCGGAGTACGACCTCCTCGAGCTGACCCAGGTTCGCCCCTGGGAGGCCCTCGACACGGTCAATATCTCGAAGGGGTTCGCTGCGTCGCTCTCGCTCGACATCGACACGGGACTCACCGAGGACCTGCTGGCCTTCAACGCGGCCGGCAAAGCAGGGGGCTTCGACGGCCAACTTTTCTTCTCCGCGGACGTGTTCCGCTCGGCCCCGATGGATCCGGCTTCGACTGTGCCCGACGCCACGAACGGCACGCCTTTCGCCGGCCACTGGAATGTCGACGCCGCACACCTGGCGTCGGCCGCGGAGGCAGCCCGTCGCGTGCGCGAGAAAATGGAAAGCCATCCGCTGTTCGCGCTGGCGCTGAACCGCCGCGAGAGCATCGTCGGCAGCAACGAGTGGGGCGTCACGGGCTCGAAGACGCCAGGAGGCCGCCCGATCATCGCCAACGATCCGCATCTGGCGCTCAACATCCCGTCCACATTCTACGAGTGGCACCTCGTCGTGCGGGACGATCCCAAGAAAGGTCCGATGAACGTGAGCGGTGTCGGCTTCCCCGGAGTGCTCGGGGTAATCCTTGGCCAGAACAATTACATCACCTGGGGCGCCACAGTCAACCCGATGGATGTCAGCGACGTGTTCTTGGACACCCTACTGGTCGGGCAGTCCGAGTGTCAATCAGTTGGGGCACGGGCCTGCATCGAATCCCCGCCGGGCACGTTCCATCCCGTCGAGATCGAGCGCGGCATTACCTACTTCTTCAACGCCATCGGCGACAACAAAGACGATAATCTGGTGCAGGCGATGGGGCTGCCGCCCGAGGCCGAGACCATCGCCTGGGTGGAATCGTCGTTCCGCAGCTTCGGCCCGATCCTCGACATCACGGACCCGAAGGTGCTCGTGTCGGGCGGGACAACCACCGCCCTGGTGCTCCAGTACACGGGCTTCCACGCCACCCAGGAGCTCCAGACCATCGCCATCTGGAATCGAGCGGAGAACCTGTCCGAGTTCCTGGACGGTCTCGCGAAGTTCGATGCGATCACGCAGAACTGGGCCTACGCCGATGTGGACGGCAATCTGGCCTACTTTACCAGTGCGGAGATGCCGCTGCGCACGGACCTGGAGGCGGGGCGCGTCGTGGGCCTGCCGCCGTTCTTCGTGCGCGACGGAAAATCTGGCCTGAACAACTGGATCCCGGACCCGTCGCCGCCGCCGGACCAGGCGATCCCCTTCGAGATCCTGCCTTTTGACGAGATGCCGCAGACCATTAATCCGGAAAACGACTTCTTTGTCAACGCCAATAACGACCCGGTCGGCACCACGCTGGACAACAATCCGCTGAACCAATTTCGCACCTCGAATCCGAAAGCGATCTATTACCTGAATCCAAGCTATGCCGACGGGCTCCGGGCGGGGCGCATCACGCAGCTCATCGAAGACAACCCCGGCAAGATCAGCTTCAAGGATATGAAGCGCTTTCAGAGCAACTCACAGCAGCTCGACGCCGAGCTGATGACGCCGTTCCTACTTGAGGCCTTAAAGTACGCGAGCGGTCCGGGCGCCCCGCCAGAACTGGCCGAACTGGCGTCGGGTGCCGACATCACCGAGGCCGTCGGCCGGCTAGTCAAGTGGGACTTCTCGACGCCGCCGGGCATCCCCGAGGGCTATGACGCGAAGGATCGCAACGGCCTCCGGCGGCCGCACGTATCGCATCGCGAGGCCAGGGCCAGCGTCGCGGCCACGATCTACAACATGTGGCGCGGCCAGGCGATTCGCAACATCATCGACGACCGCCTGACCTCGCTCGGTATTCCGGGCACCGCCTTGCCGGGTTCGAGAGAGGCCCTGAAGGCGCTGTTCAACCTCCTTTCGCAGAAACCGTACACCGGTGTCGCCGCGGCGGGGATCGACTGGATTCCCGAACCCGCAGCGCTCTCAGCCAAGGAGCGGCGCCACCTGGCGCTGCTCCGGGCGCTGCGCAACGCGCTAGACCGGCTGGCGTCGCCCGAGTTCGCTCCGGCCTTCGGCGAGTCGACGGATCAGGATGACTACCGCTGGGGAAAGCTCCACCGCATCGTCTTTAAGCATCCGTTCGAGGACGCGTTCGACATCCCGCCGCAGGCCGGCTTCGAGGACCTGAGCCCTGAGCTCCCCGGACTCGCCCGCGACGGCGGCTACGAGGTGGTCAACCGCTCGGGCTTCAGCGCTCGGGCGGAGACCCTCAACTCGTTCATGTTCGACGGAGGATCTGTGCGCCGTTACGTCGGTGAGGCCGGCAAGGGCAACATTGCGGGCGTGAACGTCGTGCCCGGCGGTCCTTCGGGCATTCCGGGCGACCCGAACTACGCGACCCAGCTCGCCACCTGGCTGACGGCCGACTACCACGCAGTTAAGATGGGCGTGCCAATTCCCCATGGCCGTTTTGTCGAGAGAGAGACGTTTGTTCCTGCTCCCTGAGCAGGTGGGGGACACAAAACTAGGCGGACGGCTCGCAAAAAGTATAGTTGGTTCTGGTCAGGGACCAGGTGCAATGGACCGCCGCCGGCGATCGCATGATGATGACGTGTCCAACGATGTAAATGGAGTGGTTGGCAGGGTTGTAATCGAGCGGACCTTCCGAGTCGTTCAAACCGGGCGCACCAAAGGTGTCATCAGGAAGCCGAAAAGCACGGCGGTAAATGAAAGTCCTCGACATCCATAACGGCAGTTGGGAGGGATCTGTCAGTGCATGGGTCACGTGGTTGCGGGGGGCAAAAATTATGTTTAAAAACCACTTTTTAATTTTTTGCAAAAGATTTTAATACCTGTAGCTGCCAGGATTCGCTGTAGCCCTCTGCTTCGGCAATGCCGTTCTTTATCAGCGTGCGGGAAAAATTGATGCGCACGAAATCGCGGAATCGCTTTTCGACCACCCGACGGATCGGCTCAGACAAATGATTGTACATGACGTCGTCGACATCGCTGAAATCAAAAAAGATCGCCAGGTGATTGAC
>CALZJV010000536.1 GCA_945787595.1 uncultured Desulfobacterales bacterium
GCTTGAAGTCAAAGACCTGCATGCATATTACGGCAGCAGCCACATCCTGCAGGGCGTAAACCTCGAAGTTAATGAGGGTGAAATCGTCAGCCTGCTGGGTCGCAACGGCGTGGGCCGCTCGACCACCTGCAAAACGATCATGGGGCTCGTATCTCCTAAGGGATCGATCATGTACCAGGGCCGTGAGATCGCCGGTCTGAAACCGCATCTGATTGCCCGCCAGGGTATCGGCTTTGTCCCTGAGAACCGCTGGATTTTCCCGGGACTCACCGTCCTGCAGAACCTGGAACTGGGCCTTAAAGGCCGCAAAGATACGGGCCGCTGGAGTTTTAAAGATGTATTTCGTCTGTTCCCCAAGCTGGGCGAGCGGTCCAATGTAAATGGCGGCCTCATCTCGGGGGGGGAGCAGCAGATGTTGACCATCTGCCGCACACTCATGGGCGACCCAGATTTTATCATGATCGACGAGCCCACCGAAGGTCTGGCACCTAAGATGGTTGAATTGGTGAGGGAACTGATCGAAGAGATTGCTCAGCGCGGGATTTCAGTGCTGCTGGTTGAACAGAAACTCAACATCGCCCTGAAGATCTCCCAGCGTGTATACATCATGGGCCATGGGCAGATCGTTTTTGAAGGCATCCCGGACGACCTGAAAGCCGATGAGTCCATACGCAAAGAGTGGCTGGAGGTTTAGAAATTGAAGATTGTCGATTGAAGATTGAATATTTTCCGCCGGAGGCGGATCAATTTTCAACTCCTTTGGTTTCGGCTCGTCCGGGTTAGATAAAATCAGATAGTATTTCTTTTACTACTATTCAACCAATCAACAAATCAACCAATCAACCATTTAACTTATTTTTCGATGGAGGTTTACTTATGTTAGGTTTAATGCAAGATCGACCATTATTAATTTCATCATTGATTGAATTTGCCGCTCTGAATCACGGCGATGAGGAGATTGTCTCCCGAACAGTAGAGGGCCCCATTCACCGGTATACCTACAGGGATTGCCTGTCTCGATCGCTGCAGCAGGCAAAAGCCCTTGCAAAACTGGGTGTCCGAATGAACGATCGTATCGGCACCCTGGCCTGGAACGGATATCGTCACGTGGAAATTTATTATGGGGTCTCCGGCATGGGCGCCGTCTGCCACACGATCAATCCGAGGCTGTTTCCAGAGCAAATTGTCTACATCGTCAACCATGCTGAAGACAAATATATATTTGTGGATCTAACCTTTGTGCCACTTATTGAAAAATTAGTCGGTCAACTCCCCGGGGTGAAGGGTTTCGTCATTATGACCGACGAAGCGCATATGCCGGAGACAACCTTGCCGAATGTTATCTGCTATGAAACCCTAATGGCATCTGCGGATGATGACTATCAGTGGCCGGTATTTGATGAACGCACGGCTTCCTCTCTTTGCTATACTTCCGGTACCACCGGGAACCCGAAAGGGGTGCTGTTCAGTCACCGTTCTACCGTGCTACACAGCTATGCCATCTGTATCCCGGACGGTTTGGGTTTGTGTAATCTGGAAACCATCCTTCCTGTAGTCCCCATGTTCCACGTCAATGCCTGGGGTATACCTTACGCTTCGGCCATGGGCGGGGCCAAAATGGTCATGCCCGGAGCCAGGATGGACGGCGAAGCCATTTATGAACTTATGGAGAGTGAGGGCGTGACCCTGTCTGCCGGTGTACCTACCGTTTGGATGATGCTTTTGGCATATATGAAGGAAAATAACAAAAAGTTTACCAGCATGAAACGCACGGTCATTGGTGGGGCGGCAGCACCCAAGGCCATGATTGAAACCTTCGAAAAAGAATACAATGTCAATGTCGTTCATGCCTGGGGAATGACAGAGATGAGCCCGCTGGGGACTGCCTGCAATCTAAAGAAAAAGCACGGGGACTTGTCCCTTGATGATAAGATCGAGTTGTCGCTTAAACAGGGACGGGCCGTTTATGGCGTCGATATGAAAATTGTCGACGGCAACGGAAATAAGCTGCCATGGGATGGAAAGGCTTTCGGCAATCTGATGGTCCGCGGCCCCTGGATTACATCCGGTTACTTCAGAGGCGAGGGTGGTGATATCCTGGACGATGAAGGGTTTTTTGAAACCGGCGATGTGGCCACCATTGATGCAGACGGCTATATGCAAATTACCGATCGATCCAAGGATGTGATTAAATCTGGCGGTGAATGGATATCTTCCATAGACCTGGAAAACGAAGCTGTCGGTTGTCCGGGTATTGCTGAAGCAGCTGTAATCGCCGTATCGCATCCTAAATGGGATGAGCGACCCCTACTAGTTGCCGTCAAAGAAGAGAATGCCAACGTTACCAAAGAGGATGTTATCGAGCACCTTAAAGGATCGCTTGCCAAATGGCAGCTGCCAGACGATGTCATTTTTGTCGACGAATTGCCGCATACGGCAACCGGTAAGATTTTAAAAATAAAATTGCGTGCCGAGTACGGGGATTATAAGCTGCCGACGATTGCCGATTAAATTCAGATAACAGTTTTGTTTATCTTTATGGCAGATCCAATAATCTAAAGGACAGTCGGTGACGGGGTTGAAATTGCATTGGCTGTGTGGGAAGGAAAGGAAACAGACGGTGGTGTGCGCTCATGTATCAATGCCAAAAACAATGTCATCTTTCCTGTTTTCAATCCAGCCTGCGGCGAAAAAATCGGCGATGTTCCCTCTACACTTAACCATGCTTCACTCTAACTATAAGCTGAGCAAAACGCAGGGGCAGAAAAAAAAGGGAGAGCATGTCGGACACACCAACTTGCTCTCCCTATTATTATAGCCTCCCGCAGCCTCTTGAGGAACATGCAGGAAGCGTTTAAGGGAACAACCTTGCGCTATTGGGTTTGTTCAATGTGCTCAACACGTTAGTCCTGGCTCCATTTCAGCCGATGGATAAATAGTTGAGAATCAAGGCTGTCCTATCTCTATAATCCGAAGTAAATTCGTATAGAGCGAAGGTATGTTAAGTACGGGTGATCTCTCTGTCAAGGGGGGAGTTATTTTTTTTTAAAAAATGTTTGATGATCTATACTCTGATGAATTCCGATCGACTGCCTCTTTGCGCCTCTAAAACTTATACTTTCAGTTGAGGTATTGGAATCTAATATATTGAAACAATAGTATTATTTAATATATTTTTTCACGGCAATAAATTTATCTCTCTCCGACAGAAATTTACCTTTCATATTTTTTTTGTGCCTTTGTGTCTGGCTCAACTTTTAATTTGATTATTGACTTTTATCAAATACTTAAATAGTGCTGGTAACAATAAGTCAAGCATCAAATGTATTACTAAAATCAAATGAGACGGAATTATTATGGACTGCAAAGAAATCATTTACGAAAAGAGTGAGGGTATTGCCAAGGTCACCATCAATCGACCTGAACGCTACAATGCGTTTACGGCCCTGACGTTGGAGGAAATGCATGCTGCCTTCCGTGATGCATGGGCGGATAATGAAGTTGGTGTTGTCGTTCTTACAGGTATTGGGGATAAAGCCTTTTGTACGGGCGGGGACCAGAAAACAAAGGATGGCGATGGTTACGGAAAGGGCGCGGCCACATTCGGGCTTTTGGATGCCCATGGACAGGTCATTAATATTATCCGCGCCATTCCCAAACCGGTGATTGCGATGGTCAACGGCTACGCCATTGGCGGTGGACACGTCCTGCAGGTCGTCTGCGATCTCAGCATCGCCTCGGAAACCGCTATATTGGGCCAGGCCGGTCCCAGGGTCGGCAGCTTTGATGCCGGATACGGAACCGTTTTTCTGGCACGCATAGTCGGTGAAAAGAAAGCCAGGGAAATCTGGTATCTTTGCCGGCAGTATCCTGCAAAGGAAGCCCTGGAAATGGGACTAGTAAACAAGGTGGTTGCGCCGGAAGAACTCGCAAAAGAGGTGGACGCCTGGTGCCGGGAAATACTTGAAAAAGCGCCTTACACACTGGCTTATATCAAAGCCTCCTTTAACGCCGACACCGATCATGTTAATGGAATCGGCATCATGGCCAAACATGCATTAGAACTCTATTATAGAACCGATGAGTCCCACGAGGGTGTGCAGGCATTTGTGGAAAAAAGACCGCCGGAATTCAGTAAATTCAGGAAATGAATTATCGTATATTTACAGAACTTTTGAATTGATAAAATTGCTGGATTAAGAAAAAATCCATATCATCGCAGTAAGTGATACCGGTAAAGTAGTGGTAGATCTTCAGGATCCTGATGGAAGCTACCCCATCAACACCAGTGTGACAGAAACTAAAGAGTATCTCTATATTGGTAGTCTTGTTGCGCCAGTTCTTGGCCGAATTGAAAAAGAAAAGATTGGCTTATGATAAAGTGGGTTTTTTCGTATGGCAAGAAAAATTGGTTAGATGGGCTCGCTTCTCGATCAGTGATTTAGTTGACCAATTTAATCACTGATCAAGATGCGACAGCTAAATTTTTTCTCGACTCTCAGCAATTGACACCGCTGGAAAATGTGTGATATCCATTTGATATATAACATTTT
>CALZJV010000537.1 GCA_945787595.1 uncultured Desulfobacterales bacterium
AATCTGCCGGCTTAGGTATTCGAAGGCCTCATCTTCATATGTGCACTTCAAGTTATCTTTGCAGACCCAAGGAAGGCAGTCTTTGCATGCTGCCACAACATAATCAGCCATCTGAATCAGCTCGGTTGGAGCGCCGGCTCGGGCGGCACCATTCAGTGCAGCCGCAACCAGCTGATCCGTTCGTCCCGCGCGGTTGGGGCTCGCAACAAGCCCTATGACTTTCCCATCTGTCCCCATAAGTCACCTCCATGTCAAGCGTAAATATTATTTCTGCCAGTGATGATAATATGCCGGATTTTTGTTTTGGAAGATATCCGGTTCAGATCATTGATTTTGACCTATTATTATAAGGGCCGATGGGTGTCAAGAATATGAGGGAAAATTAAAGAGAGAGTTTAGGAACTTATATTTCGTTATCCGGAAGATTATAGTTTCCGATTAAAGGATGCCTCCATATGCTGGGCTGGCTTGTCCCGGCGTAGCTCGTAAAGCGCAGTCGGGCCTGTCGTTGCGTAGCTTCAGCGAAGACGGAAGCTGAAGCCGGTGTACAATTCACCATTTTCGATTGATTCGCTTTGAAAAAGCAATGTCTTATCTTTATCTTTTTTTTGAAAAGTAACAGGAATGTAACACTTCAGTGATATTTGTAAGATATAATCAGCTCAATAGCAGAAGGATAGTGATCGAGGCAATTCCATAAAAGAATTGCAAGACAATTTCTACATGCAAAATGTTCCTATTAGTCTTATAACCATTGCAGGGGAGGTTCAGGAATCGGGAAGTCTGTTTGAAAGAAGTTATCTGAATGGTGCTCAGGGCTATCATTCGGTGGATGTTAAGGTTGTGTAAAAATGTGGAAATAAGCACTAATCTGTTCTATAAACTTTTGCTCTCTGGCAATTTTCCTTCGGATGATTGCTCACCTCCGACTTACCGATAAGTGGGGTTGAACCAAATAGTGTGCCGATCAGTAAAATTTTATAATAAGATATGAACTCAGAAGTGTTGGCAAAGATCTTCACCACTGCTTATGGAAAAGTTACGATAGCCTTCATATTACGTTTAAAATAATCAACATTGTCTTGATTGAAATTTTCGATGCTGATCCATTTGGGCCTTTTGCCGCTCACATGTCGCAAGGCTGCCAGGGGAAAACACCCTTTGTAAAGTTTGTAATAATTTTCCTTAGCCTCTTCTACCAGCCTAATAATCTCCAATGCTCCTAACAAATAGGCATTTTCTTTCTGAAAGCAACCCGGTCGGCTTGTATTCCAAAAGCCCCTTTTGGCTTTGTAGGCAGCGAAAAAAGAGATATGTTTATCCGCGCATAACTGATACGTTTTTTGGAATGTGTCCCAAAAAGATGAGCGCTGCGCATGCGCCGTAGCAATCATCAAAGCGAGATTGTGCTTCATTTCACGGTTGATATGGGAGATGGATAACTTATTGATCACCACAAAGGTAGCAAAACCCTCGTATTGCCGTTCGGTTCCGAGATAGGATAAAAACCATTGGCGATAGCACCGATCGGCCATGGCGTTGAAGGCCTGCAAGGCATGCCCATCCAGTTCGTGAGCTAATATACATTCCACACCCGGTTTCGTTTCCACGGCCCCGGTTCGTATGACTACTTTTTTTTCAACTTCATAAATCGAAACATTTCCGCCATTGGCTTCATTATACTCTATACGCCAACCGTTCAGGTTTCTTTTTTTAAATTCCTCTAAAAATTTTTGGGCAATTTGTTTATCGTGATAAATTGCCGTGGACTGTGGCGGCAACCTGTGTAATTTTTCATATAATTTTTCCGCTCTTTTTAAATCAAAGTCTTTTGTGGAGCCGAAAAGCTCGCCGGATAGAATTGAAACGTCTGTGTATTTATTTTTTTTCCAAGCAATCATCAAGTCGGCAACATTTAGATGCACTTTTAAAAAAGCATTGATAATCGCATCCCGGCCTCTTTGTTTTTTTAACTTTTTTTTTATTTCTTCATAATCTTCCACTTCCAGTTTGTCGTTGTATTCGAATACCGGATTATACGGGACCTGCATTTTCAAACGCCCGAAAAACTTGGCACGCTCCTCCGCAAAGTTAGCGGGAGTAAGCTTTTGATAGTAATCTAGTTCTTTTTGTATCTCTGGGAAATTCATAGCATATCACAATCCAGTTTAAAGCAAGAATTCATTCTATTGGCCAACCGGCGTACCAGTTCCCTTTTTTTATTTCGATCAGTCATGGGTGCAGCCTTTGTTGTTTCTAAAAATCGATTGAATCCGGTTCAGATTCCTGCCTTCGTAATATTTCTCGGACGATTTTGCCTTTATCTGAATCCGGCCCGTATTTTTCGCTTAATTCGTATAATGCATCAAAGCCGTAGGGATCCGTATCGTAATAAAATTCTAAGGCCAATTGTTCAAAATTCTTAAGATTCTGTTCATGATCGCAGGCAATCAGATAATACTCTATCAATTCACTCAAAATGTTTTTGAATTCATGAAAAAAGGCCAGGTCAGAAAGAAGACCAATATCAGCAGGGCTTCTCTTCAGGCCTGATATGATCAGCCTTTTCAGGTTTTCATTCCCGCTTTTGAAATATTTTCTAAAAAGCGGATAATTGGGTGAGTCTGAACCTTTCTCAATAAGGAAGGCATCCAGCATCTGGTCCGAGAGTCCTATATCACCTTCAAAATAGTCCACGAGAAGTTCTTGGTTGGGATTTTCCGGCTTTGCCAGTTTTTCTTCGAGTTCTTCTTCATCGCCGTAGCCATCATCGAAATATGCAAAACCAAGCTCTTCAACCTGCTTGATCCAGTTTTTAGGATCTTTCTTTATGGCCTTGGCAACTTTCTCGAAAACAATTTCGCGCTTTAATTTTTCATAATCGTCGTCGATCATATCTCCGCTCATTCTTTAGTTTTGTCAGAAATGTTGAGTAATGAAATAGCTGGATATCGTTTTCTATAAAAATGTCCCTTATGCCTGCGAAACAGAAAATCCAGATAGTATTGGTTCACTTTATCCGGAATTAAAAAAGCAACCAGGATAGAATCATCTCCGTATTCCTGGACAAGCTTGTTTACGAATCCTGGGCTGATGGCATTAGATTCTAAAAAACCGCGTATGGCATCGAGTTCATCATCATTCAGATTGATTCCTTTCTTTTTAAATCCGCTGACAATATCAAAAAAATCCTGAATGATTTCCTGACCTTCATCCGGGTTAAAATATATGCAAACACCGCTATTGCATTCAATTAAGTCAGGTGGGAAAGATTTTGTGAAATCCGGAATTTCAGGTTGATGGTGTTCGGTTGGATTTTTACCGGCAGTTTTAAGTTTAGATTCATTGTGGAAACAGTATTGATTTCGCATATCAACAGCCATTGACCGGCCGTCCACATAAACGGCCATATCTTTGCCGTGATAGTCCACAAAAATCCTGTACTGTTCTTTTACAGATTCTCTTGCTTTATCAGCTAAATCCTTGCAATAGCGATATACTATTGTTTGTGGTGTGCTAAAAAAGGTGTTCTTTAATTTGGGGAGGTCTTCGTCAGAAATACTGCCGTATCTCTTCTGTTCGCCTGACCAGTACCATTCTTCATCCCAGGGAACCAGTCCCCCGAAATATAGATGATTCTTATCAAATTGGCTGCTAAAGTCTCCTACTCGTACAGTATATGGCTTATTATTTATAATATTAAGGACTGTGACAACCGGATCATTGATCGATAGGACCTTATAAAATGCTGTGTGCCTTTCGTACCAGCTTCGGAGGTTTTTGCGCTGGTTTTCAGTGATTTCCAGTATCGATGCCAATATATCGATCACGCCAAGCCCTGACCATTTGGTTGTTTCCTGACAGATAAAATCGTCAATTACGGCAGTTTCAGGCTTTCCGCCATGTAGCTGGATGTAATCCTGATAACATTTCCGGAACAGATATGAATGTTTGCCAAGCCAGATCAGTTTTCTTTTTACATCCCAGCCAAATTCATTCGGCTGATTAAAAAAAGTTTTAATACCCGAGCCCAATGGCAGGTTTTTAAACCGATCCGAAAGAAAATCTGAAACCATTTCTGACAACCGGATCAAGTCCTGGTGACTCGGCGAAAGAATAAGCTCAGGGTCAAAAAGTTGATATTGGTTCCATAAAAGATATTGTATGCGGTATTTATTTATCGAGGCCTGCCCTGCCGTCTCCTCAGCTGAGCCAGGAATCAATGGAAGCTTTGTCCCAAAGAATTCAAGATTATTTTGTTCAAGACCATCCCAGATACCGATGTCGTTATGAACATCTTCAGCAAATTCAACCAGGGTTTGAGATAGATCCCTAATTTTATCTGCAGAAAGGCGAAGCGTATCATAATGGAAATTTTTTTGTGTTTTTCTCAGCAGGTTTGAAAGTTCCTGAATGATCTTTGGAAGATACTTATCGCCCTTCCCCGGATATCCATCGGGTCTTGCCAGGCGAAAATTCACGGATAAAATGTTTTTCATGATTAATCCATCTGATTGAAATTTGCATACAATTCATTTTAGC
>CALZJV010000538.1 GCA_945787595.1 uncultured Desulfobacterales bacterium
GCAGAATACTGAACCGCAGCCTGCGACGGACTCTGTCGAACCGAATTTCGAAGAGGAGATTCGCTCGTGCAGCGCAGGCGCTTGCGCCACGTGTTGCTCAGTCTTTTTTTAATTGACAGAATACATTATTCGATGTTGGACGTTCAATGTTCGATGTTCGACGTTCATCAGTTTCTTTTTCGATCAGACTGGACGCTCGCGGCCAGCGGCGGCGCTCGTGTGAAACTTCATGGAATGACGAATGACGATTGCCGATTAACGAATTGTGGATGTCGCTTTGCTCTGCTCTTTTTAACATATAAAATAGATAGAATTCCTTACTTCGTCATTCGTTACTCGTTATTCGCTTCTTTGAGTTTCTTTCTCGATTAGACCGGCCGCCTTTCAGGCCGGCGGCTGGACTAACACCTGAAACCTCAAGCCGTATCTTACAACGTGCTGTCAGAAAAGATTTAATAACCGTCGCAATGCCCATTATTGGTCGGTTTTTAACCTGTCTAAATTAAAAGCAAAATTCCACTTTTAAGTTAAATTATTTTATCCGGGAACCTCAATTGCAATCTGTTTTAGCAAAAGAAGTGCCATATTGCAACCATTTTGCCCAAAATTGGTCATCGCGCCCAATAATGGGCAATATTAATAAGAATTAGAGGTGTCTCCATGTCTTTAACCTATTTAAATTAAAGTAGATTTAGATAATTCTCACTTTTGGCATGGCCATTGCTCTACCTTTAAGGCGTGGGAAAAAAATGTAAATCTCTCCAATCTCCATCATGTTGAAACGCTTCAAGATATCGAGAGGTAATCTATGTCCGATATTGTCATCAGTGAATTCATGGATACGCATGCGGTGGAAGCCGCCGCCAGAGACTATGATGTGCATTATGACCCCGACCTGGTTGACCGCCCTGAAGAATTAAAAGAATTGCTGGCCGATTCCCGGGGATTGGTCGTTCGCAATCGAACCCAGGTGAACACCGAAATACTGAAGGCCGCTCCCAATTTAAAAGTGGTCGGCCGCTTGGGCGTGGGATTGGACAATATTGACCTTAATGCCTGCCAAGAACGGGGTGTGACCGTTTGTCCGGCAACCGGTGCCAATGATGCCGCCGTGGCCGAATGGGTGATCGTGAGTGTGATGATGTTATTGCGGGGGTCCTTTTTTTTCCGGGGGAAAATGTTAAATGGGGAGTGGCCTCGCAGTCAAGCCATGGGGCATGAAACCGCCGGGAAAACCCTCGGTTTGGTCGGTTTCGGCCAAATTGCCCGAGAAACAGCCAAGCTTGCACAATCGTTGGGTATGGAGATTATCGCCTACGATCCCTATGTCTCCGCTGATGATCCATGCTGGCAAGGAATTCGCAGAATTGATGAACTGGCGGAACTACTCGGACAATCCGATGCGGTCAGTCTGCACGTCCCCCTCAATGACGCCACGCGCCATTTGCTGGATGCCGGCGCCATGGCCCGAATGAAAAAAGGTGCCGTACTGGTCAATGCCGCCCGAGGGGGAGTTGTGGACGAAAAGGCCATGGTGGCCGCCATGAAATCGGAACACATCGCAGGGGCCGCTTTAGACGTTTACGAAACCGAACCACTTACCAAAGCGGCTGCAACCCAATTTGCTGATTTGCCCAATTTGATTCTCACGCCCCACATCGGCGGTGTCACCGTCGAATCCAACCAACGCGTCAGCCAAGTCACCATGGCAAATGTGTGCCGGGCGTTGGAGGCTGCTAAATGATGGAGAGAATATTTAGCCTCGATCAATTACGTCAAATGGCCGTCAAGGCCCTGTGCGCCCATAATACCAGCCGGGAGAATGCCGACCACGTGGCCAAAGCCCTGGTGGCTGCCGAAGCGGACGGTCTTAAAGGCCACGGTATGTCGCGGCTGCCTTCTTATTGCGGGCAGTCGTCCAGCGGCAAGGTCGACGGCCAAGTGCGACCGGAAATGGTGCAAGTGGCCGATGCGGCCGTCTGCATCGATGCCCGCCACGGTTTTGCATACCCGGCCTTGGCCCTGGCAGTGGACAAACTCGCCGGACTCGCGTCCACCGCCGGCATTGCCGTGGCGGCAGTGACTCACTCCCACCATTGCGGTGCCGCCGGTTACCATGTGGAGGCCTTGGCCCGACAGGGCTTCATCGGGCTGATGTTCGCCAACACCCCCAAAGCCATTGCGCCCTGGGGCGGCAGTCAGGGTGTTTTCGGTACCAATCCGATTGCCTTTGCCGCGCCGCGGGCTACCGAGGCTCCATTGGTGATCGATCTCTCGCTGAGCAAAGTCGCGCGGGGTAAGATCATGGTGGCCGAACAAGAAGGAACCGCTATCCCGGAGGGTTGGGCCGTAGATGCCGGGGGCAATCCGACCACCGACCCCAAGGCCGCCATGGCCGGCACCATGCTGCCTATGGGCGATGCCAAGGGAGCGGCACTGGTATTGATGGTAGAAATACTCGCCGCCGGCCTTACCGCGGCACATTTCGGCTTCGAGGCCAGCTCGTTTTTCAGCGCCGAAGGAGATTCACCCGGCGTGGGTCAGCTCCTTATTGCCTTGGCACCCGGCCCACTGTCCGGGGAGGCATTTGCCAGCCGTCTGGAAACCCTGCTAACCGCCATCCTGGAACAAGAAAATACCCGTTTACCGGGCGACCGGCGATTGGGATTGCGACAAGAGGCCCGGGAAAATGGCATTTTAATCAAAGATCAACTTTACGACCAGCTGGCAGCGCTTGGCGCGGTCGTCTGACGTATCGAAGATAGGCACCGAAACGAGCTATGGGAATAACCCCGTTATATTTCTACAATTACAACAACTTAAGGAGGCTAGACAATGATTCAATTTTTGGTTCACGAAGCGGCCGACTCCGTTGGAGTGGCCACCGTGGATATCAAGGCCGGTGAGACCGCCAAGGGGCTGTTTATGGACTCCCAGAAAGGCATCGAAATTACGGCACTGGACGACATCCCATTGGGACACAAAATCGCCTTGGCGGATCATAGTGAGGGCGACAATGTGATCAAGTACGGCGAAGACATCGGCAAAGTGGTTGCAGACATCAAAAAAGGCGGCCACACACACATCCAAAACCTGAAAACAAAGAGGTGGTAGATATGAGCGATTTAGGAACCGTTTGGGGATACCGCCGTGAAAACGGCCGTGTGGGTATCCGCAACCATGTTGTTATTTTACCGTTGGACGACCTTTCCAACTCCGCCTGCGAAAAGGTGGCCTACGGCGTCAAGGGCACTAAAGCCATTCCCCATGCCTATGGCCGGTTGCAGTTCGGCGAAGATCTGCAGCTCTTTTTCCGTACCATGATCGGTACCGGCGCCAACCCTAATGTTGCCGCCGTTGTGGTCATCGGTATCGAGCCGGAGTGGACCAACATCATCGTGGACGGCATTGCCGAAACCGGCAAACCCGTCACCGGTTTTTCCATCGAGCGCAGCGGTGATTTCAAAACCGTGGAGCAGGCCTGCTGGACGGCCTATGACTATATGCAGCGGGCCAGCGAGCTACGGCGAGAAGAAGTGGATCTGAGCGAAATCTGGGTCTCCACCAAGTGCGGTGAGAGCGACACCACCAGCGGCCTGGCCAGCAACCCCACTGTGGGCAATGTCTTTGATAAACTGGTAGCCGCCGGTGCCACCTGCTCGTTTGGCGAGACCAGCGAGATTACGGGAGGCGAGCATATTTGCAGGCAGCGCGCCGCCACCCCCGAGGCAGGCGAAGAGTTCATGCGCATATTCAACAAGTACCAGGACATGATCGATCGTTACAAGATCGACGATCTCTCCGGCAGCCAGCCCACTAAGGGTAACATCCGCGGAGGGCTGACCACCATCGAGGAGAAGGCCATGGGCAACCTCCAGAAGATCGGCAAACAGTGCCGCTATGTGGGCTGCCTGGACAAGGCCGAAACCCCCAGCGGTCCGGGTCTCTGGTTCATGGACACCAGCTCGGCCGCAGCTGAAGCAGTCACGCTCTGGGCGGCAGCCGGTTTCGTGGCCCATCTGTTTCCCACCGGACAGGGCAACATCATCGGTAACCCCATCGAGCCGACTATCAAACTGTCCGCCAATCCTCTGACCTGCTCCACCATGAAAGAGCACATCGACTATGACTGCACCGCCATCTTGAAGGGCGAAATGACCCTGGATCAATCGGGCGACGGCCTCATGGAAGTGCTGAAACGCACCTGTAATGGCCGCCTTTCGGCCCAGGAGCTCTTGGGTCACGAGGAGTTCGTACTGACCAAACTGTATGAGAGCGCCTAGATCAGGGAATGGTGGCAGGAAACATAAAAAGCAAAGGCAGCCATTCCGGCTCCAGACATCGACTGCGGCGTTGGAGCCGGAGTGGACCCTGGAAAAAATCGGGCGGCCGTAATCTGAATACGGCCAAAAAAGATGATAATGCCTAATCGTGATGATTTGCAAAGAATCCCTATAACTAAAAGATAACCAGGAGGGAAATACCAGGGTGGCACAACAAGACAACCAGACAAACAGCAAGG
>CALZJV010000539.1 GCA_945787595.1 uncultured Desulfobacterales bacterium
AATAAGGTTGCCGTATTTTATGGCTTGTGAATAGGGCCCGGGTTGGGGTGCTTGGTCCGTGTAAATGACTTCCTTTTGCATTGTTCTTCTCCGATTGATCCGTTGATATTTTTTTTATTCATCGATATCCTCGACAGTCTTCTATTTGATAATAAGTTTTTGGGGATACTCGATAAATTTCTCACATCCGGTTTCGGTTACAAGTATGGGTTCACTGCATTCAAATCCATAGGTTTCGAGCCAGATTCCCGGCATAAAATGCAGCGTCATCCCCGGTTGCAAAACCGTTTTATCGCCCGGTCTGAGGCTGATCGTATGCTCGCCCCAGTCCGGCACATAATTTAGGCCGAATGAGTAGCCAACTCGCGACGGCTTCACCAGGCCCGTATGTGCAATCGCCTTGCGCCAACTTTCTTCCACTTCTTCTGCCGTCACGCCCGGTTTAATGCACATCAGCGTTTCCTGAAGTCCTCTGATAACATCGTCTGCGGTTTTCTGCAGATCCTGCGGCGGCTCACCCAGGTAAACTGTGCGGGAAAGCGGGGCATGATATCGGTGTCTGACACCGCTGAGTTCGAGCAGCACAATATCATTTTTGTGATATTGTCTGTCCGGATCGAATGTCAGATGGGCGCTTGACGTTCTTTCGGCAGAGGGCATGATCGGAAAAATCGCCGGTGATGAGCCGCCGAACCTATCCATACCGGCAATCTGGGCGGCCGAGACTTTTGCGGCCGCATTTTTTTCCCAGACGCCGACATCGATCTCATCGACGGCGGTTTGCATGACCTTTTCGCAAATCAGCGCGGCCTGTTTCATATAAGTGATCTCGGCCGGTGATTTCACAGTTTTTATCCAGTTGACCAGATTGGTGCCGTCCATCAGAACAGCTTCCGGAAGTTCTTCTAAAAGGGTGACATACATACGGGCATTAAACCAGTACCCATCCATCTCCAGGCCGAATCGTTTTTTCGACAGTCCTTTTTCCCGCAGCAGATCCGCCACCCATCGCATGCTGTGGGTATAGCGGGACTGGACATAGTCATCCGGATATCCGTAGATGCGATCCTCCGGCAGCCAGGAAGTAATCCTAGCCCCGTTGGAATCCTGTTCACGGCCGAACCAGAACGGGTACGGTGCATCCAGGGAAACGATCACGCCCTGATGAACATAAAACGACCAGCCGTCATAGCCGGTCAGATAATTCATGTTAGCCGGATCCATCACCAGCAGCATTTCCATGCCGGCTTTGTCCATCATTTCTTTGGTCTTGCGGACCCGCTGCTGATATTCTTCTTCCGAAAATATGAATTTTTTGCGCATAACGACGTCTCGGAATTCCTATAATATATTGAAATGATGTAGCTTTTAACGACACTGGTTTTAAGCCGCCGACATGGAATGATGGAATGATGGCCTCCGGCTCGGAGATCCTACGGCTCGGAGAGAACAATGGAATAATGGTCCAAAACGCATAACTTCAGTGTTTGGATCAAGGTTATTGGGATCAATTTTTACTTTTTTCAATCCATGGTTTGTTTATCCCATGAGCCGTATTATTTTTCAACCAGATGGAACACCAATGGTCCCAATATTCCATCATTCCATTGTTCCATTATTCCATTATTCCAATTGTGCACGAAGCGAACTAAGTTCTCCTTTAGTTCTCCCTAAATCATGTCTATGATCTGGGCTTTCTCAAATTTGACTCAATTAGGGCTCTGTTTAGCCCATTCTATGTCTTTGATGACGGCATCCAAGACTTCCTTCGCCCCTTCACCGCCCATCTTCAGATATTTTTGTCGAAGTGGTTTCGCTTTTTCCCTGAAAGCGGCAATCTCTTCATCCGTCAGCTCGATATACTTCATGGACGGCTTGGCCTTCATGATCATCTGCTTGCGTTTTTCATTCAACTTGGGCTCGAAATCGAAAATATACTCATTGGCGCCCTCGATGGCATTGTCTATCAAAACTCGAATATTTTCCGGAAGGCCCTTAATGAACTCATGGTTGGCGGCAAAAGTTCCGATAAAGGGCAACTGATTGGCTTTGATCATGTAGTCCTGGACTTCATAGAATTTCATCTCCTGGATGGCGAAAAAGGGCTGTGTTTCAGCATCAATCCTACCCAGCTCAAGATTGAGGTAAATTTCCCCATATGGAACGGTCATAACGTATGCGCCGTAAAGGCGGTAAGCCGTGATGAGAAACGGAGAGGACATGACCCTGAAAGTAATACCTTCGAAATCCGCGGGTTTGCGCAATGGTTTATTGGCCGTCCATATCTGCCAGCCCTCTTCGATAATAGACAGGAGTTCCAGCTTGTTTTTTCTGTAGTACTTTCCAAGTACGTCATATGTGTTCGGCCCTTTGCGCAGAATTTTTTCGAGAAGCTTGAAATCCGTTGGGAAAAGGTAGTGAATGGAAAAGACCTGAACCTCGGGGATATAGGCACCGAGGTGCCCGGGGGATTGAAAGGCGAACTGGAGATCGCCTTTTTGCAGAAGTTTCGTGATCTCTCCGGAAGTGCCGAGCCCCCCATAAAAATGGATGTTGCAGTGAATCTCCCCGTTGGATTTATCCTCTATGATTTCAACAAACTTTTTGGCGTACTCATGTTGCATGCTGCCTTCGATTTCTTCTAAAGCCACTTGCCACAAATATTGAACGGCCACGGCTCGTGCGCTGAATCCAAAAAGTAGAGCGCATATGATAAGTACCAAAATGAGATCTGTTCTTCGCTTCATGTTTGACCTCCTTCCACAGCTGGTAAGGATATAAATCGCTGCTTGCCCTCATTGGTGAGTCTGCTTTGTATGATGCGAATATATTCATCAGAATTGATACTGCTTCCGGAAAGCAATGTCACAACCTTTTTGCCTTTTACATTGATCTTTTGATTCATCAATGCACCAACACCAACGGCGGCGGCGCCTTCCACGATCAACCGATGTTTATCAAAAACATAAAACATACCGTCCTTTATTTCCTCCTCAGAGATCAACAGGTGTTCGTCCGTAAATTTTTCTACAAGCGATAAAGTGTACCGATTATCAAAGCCGATACCCCCTAACAACGAATCGGCAATGGAACTTTTTTCATCCACCTGAACAGGTCTGCCGGCTTTCAGGCTTTCCAGCATGGCCGGAGACTGATCGAGGGAGACCCCCACAATGTGGATGTTCGGATTGATAGATTTGGCAGCTATTGCGATTCCCGATAATAGACCGCCGCCGGATAGCTGGATCAGCAGGACATCGGTATCGGGAAGCTTTGCCAGAATTTCGAGCGCGATAGTTCCCTGGCCGGCGATAATCAACGGATCGTCAAAGGGAACCACCGGGACAAGTCCCCTGGAGGCGGTCAGTTCCTGATAGTTTTTTTCCGCTTCATCCTGGGAGCGGCCTTTGACAGACACCTCCGCCCCAAGTTTCCTGATCACCTCCACCCGATAGGGAGCTACATGCTCCGAAAGGCATACCACCGCCTGGATACCGATTTGTCCAGCCACATAGGCCACCGCTTTGCCGTGATTGCCCGTCGAAAAGGTAACGACGCCTTTTTTCTTTTCTTCATCGCTAAGCGATAATATTTTATTGGCAGCTCCTCTGACTTTAAAGGCCCCGGTATTCTGCAGACATTCCAGTTTCAGATGAACCGCTCGTGCACCGGTTTCTCCCGCCAAATCGGTAGATGCCAACATCGGTGTTTGAAGGATCATCGGTTTGATTCGGGCTTGGGCTCGATAGACATCATGCAGTGTCGGTATGTGTGTCATAAGGCTTCTCTTAGAGATCATCACCCCATTCTTTCCATCAAAGAACTCGCCTTTTCTATCTCCGGGTAACGAAGACCGAGATCGGAGAACGGCGCAATACTTTCTCCGCCGTACTCCCCATGACAATTTTTTTCAAATCCGACTTGCCATGCGAGCCGGCGAACACCAGATCATAATCGCCGTTTTCAATCTCATAAAGGCAACTGATATAGGGTGTCCCCTTTCGAATTTTGCGTTTATACCCGATCTCCGCCAGTTCGGGGATAGCTGCTTCCATTTTGTCAAACTGTTCCTCGGCATGTTTTTCGAGCTTTCGCTCTAAATTATGATATTCGGAATCCGATAGCACATAGGTCAGATTGGGTATGTCACGAACAACATTCAGGATGGTCAGACGCGAATTATATTTTTTCGCAAAATCGATCCCCGCTTTAACCGCTTCATCGGAATTTTTGGAAAAGTCGGTCAATACAAGCACATTTTGATATTCCATAGGTCACTCCTTGTGATTCCGGTATGAACCTTGATTTCACTATCCACCCATTGCCAGGTTGGGCAAAAACAGGGCGATCTGCGGAAAGGCAATCAGGATAATCGTCGCCAGAATAAGAATCAGTAGAAACGGCAACGCGTGACCGATCACCTCCAGGTACGGTCGCCGGAATATGAGCTGCGCGGTAAAAATGTCGCAACCAAAAGGCGGTGTCGCCGAACCGACCGCCGCCTGTAAGGTCACCA
>CALZJV010000540.1 GCA_945787595.1 uncultured Desulfobacterales bacterium
TCACTTGACAAGAGGGTGGATTTCATTAAGTATGAGGCTGTCATATTGTCAGACAATCATATTGGAAAAGGCTGACAAACACAACGATGGAGGAAAAGAAAAAAGTGCTGTCTGCCATACCCCTGGGACGGATGTCCACCCCTGAAGAAGTCGCCGCCGTGGTGGTATTTCTGGCTTGTGATGAATCGAGTTATGTTACCGGAATTACCATCGATGTCTCAGGCGGCAGGTATCTGCGCTGATACGAAGGACCAGGCTTTTATAAAAAATTTCACGGATCATTTTTAGGACTGCAAGGAGTTGAATTTGGAATCTTCAAAACGTGTTTTGTTGCCGCAGCCCATTGAATCTGAGGCTGCCGAGGCTCTGGAACAGGCCGGTGTTGATATGGTACTGGCCGAAGATCCGAGTCCTGAAACGGTGCGTCCACTATTAAACGGCGTGCAGGGTTTAATACTGCGAACCGGAATTAAAATTACCCGGGATCTGATGGACCTGGCCCACGATCTGCAGGTAATTTCCCGCACTGGTGGTGGTCTGGACAACGTTGACGTTGACGCCGCCACGAAAAAAAATATTATCGTTACCTCAAATCTGGGGGTAAACACAAGCAGCGTCGTCGAGCATGCGCTGGCTTTGATGCTGGCCCTGGCCAAACAGATTCCGATCATGGACCGGGCGGTCCGAAACGAAGAATTTAAAATCCGCTATAAAAATCTGCCGCGGGATCTGAGGGGAAAAACCCTCGGTCTTCTGGGATTTGGCCGGATCGGCTCCGAACTCGGCCGCAGCTGTCGGGAGCTTTTTGATATGCAGGTTATCAGCCATGATCCTTATGTGTCCGAAACAGTCAGGGTAGGTTGCAAGGGTCTGGTTGAATTTGTAAAACGTGAAGAACTGTTTGCCCGATCGGATGTCCTGTCGATTCACGTCCCTCTGACTGCAACAACCCATCATGCTGTGGGGGAACAGGAACTGGCCCTGATGAAACCGTCCGCCATAGTCATCAATACAGCGCGAGGCCCGATTGTTGACCCGGCCGCTCTGTTGATTGCTCTACAAAACCGACAGATAGCCGGCGCAGGGTTGGATGTTTTTGAACAGGAGCCGGTTTCCGGTGATAATCCTTTGCTGGGCCTTGACAACATTATTTTAACGCCGCATTCGGCTGCGTTGACGAGAGAATGTGTTATCCGGATGGCATTGGAGGCTGTCAAATGTACCCTGGAAGTCTTCAGCGGCCGGGTGCCGCCGAATGTGGCCAATCCGCAAGTATTGGCTTCCGGCAGATGGAAGCACCTGGTACCGGCCGTGGAAGGATAGATCTGTGGTCCGGGTTAAAGCTAACAATTTTCGATGGAGGGAAAGGGAATGGCCAAAAGATTATCGGGAATTCTGGCACCGATTTGTACACCTTTTGTAAATCAGGAAGTATCGATTGAGAATGTTCGAGACAACATGCGTAAATATCGAACCACTCCTCTGGCGGGCTATTTTGTACTGGGGAGCAATGGCGAAAACAAGAGTCTGACCGAAAAGGAAAAACTGGAAGTACTTGAATCGGCTGGCTTCCGAAAATTCTAGAAAACAACGGGTTTTCCCCGTCTATGGCGGGTTATCTATGATTAATTATTGACGAACTTACTGATAATCAGCTAGAGAAATTTATGGCGCCATCATGGCGGATAAAATATGAGGGTGCTCTTTATCACGTTTTATCACGTGGTAAAGAGTTAGAAAGAAAATATCGACAAATTAAATCACTAATTGACACTATAGCCCCATGGTCCAAGATTCACAACCATCATCATAGAAGAGGCTTAGATGGCTAATACAGAAGCTGTAAATATTGCAGTAATCGGTACTGGGGCATGGTCTATTTGTATTGGTAATACAATGCAAAACAGCAATAAAGTCAACCTGGTGACCTGTTATGATAGAGTTGAAGAAAAACGTTCAGATTATAGTTTAAGATTTGGATGCAGTCAGGAAACCAGTTATGAAAATGTCCTAAAAAGGAAAGATGTAGATGGTGTTCATCTATCTATACCAAATAATTTACACGCTGAATATACAATTCTTGCTGCTCAACATGGGAAACATGTATTTGTCGAAAAGCCAATCGCCAATAAGATCAATGAAGGCAAGCAGATGATTGAAGCCTGCCAAAAAGCCGGTGTGGTTTTAATGGTGGGACATCACCTGCGGCGCTTGACAGGCATACGAAAAATGAAAAAATTAATTGATGCCGGTGCAATTGGCGATCCTATCCAGGTTGAAGGGAATTATTCTCAAAACTTAGGTTTTGTGCTTAGGCCTCAAGATTTCAGATGGCGCGGAGATGACAGTGGTTGTCCGGCTGGCTCATTGATGACGATGGGGGTTCATCATACAGACGTATTTAACTATTTATTCGGGCCTGTAAAAACTGTGTTTTCCTTTTTTAATAAGCTCTATATTCCGGCACCGGTTGAAGATGTAACTGCTACGGTTTTTCAGTATGAAAATGGTATGCTTGGTTATATCGGCTCAAATTATGCTTCACCGAAAGCGGTATGGTTTTACGTTTACGGCACGCAAGCCAATCTTTTGTGCACTATTACACCACCCGAGATTCCCTTTGAAGAATATCTTTTATGGTGGCAGAACGTCGATCAAGATACAAAGCTGCAAATATTTGAAAAGGGCAAGACGGGATCGAGAGATGTTCCAATTCCCATGGGTAACCCTATTTTAGAAGAGATTGAAGAGTTCGCTGAATGTATTCAGACCGGCAAGAACCCTGAAACTGATGGCCAAGGAGCGATTGATGCACTGGCGTTGATTCGGTCTGCTATTGAATCGGCAAAAACTGGAAAACCGGCTGTAATTGAAACCTAATAATATATTTTAAATGGGTGAAAATTATGAAAATTTTTCGTACTAAAGATTACATCGATTTGAAAAATCCAACACCTGGTGAATCTTTTAGACCGGAAATTTTAACCACGGAACATATGGCAAAAACTATGGGTGGAATGTTAGGACTTCTCCCGCCAGGTAGTCAAGTGCCTTACCATTTTCATAATATTCGCGAATCCGTTATTTTTTTTATAGCTGGTGAAGGCATCGAAATTGTTGAAGGTGAAGAATTTCCGGTCAAAGCCGGAGATATTCTATTTATCCCGGCCGGAGAAAAACATACGACATTGAACAGATCAAATCAAGATCTACGTTATCTCGAATTCTTCACCAATCCACCAGTAAAAAATGACTTTATAGCGGTGACATCGGAGTAAATTTTGAATGAGAAGAAAATTACACTAAAAGACATCGCTAAGCTGGTAAATTAATTCTTCTTATATCCGGCCGATTTCATACCATCAATTATTTAAATAGCGTACCTGCATACCTGTATTTAGCTGGTTTTGTCAGCGCTTTTGTGGTTTTAGGCACAACTTTTCTTATTCGGCATATAGGCGCGAGGAAATTTTTCATTTTGCTGATAACCGGTCAGATATTAATGGCGATTGTCGTAAGCCACTTTGGACTTTTAGAGTCTCCCAAAGATCCAATCAATATAAAAAAAATGATAGGGGCGATACTTGTATTAGCGGGTGCGGTTTTTTCTACTTATTGAACCTAATCCCGATAAACCGGAAAAATGGCCACAAAGGCACAACGACACAAAGCCAACCTGTTTGCTAAAATTTATCTTTGTGTTTTGGTGTCTTGGTGGCGAAAATGTTTTGCAAGGATCCTGCTGGGAGAGGCAATGTCACTCCTGAACGACGGATATGCCGTTATCGCGCCCGCCAGCCTTGAGTCCGGCGTTTGAAACGTCTGCTGATGAGTTCGGCCAAACTGCGTACGATCACGTTGGCGAAAACAATCAGCATACACATGGCGGCTGCCGGTGCGGTGTCGCCGGCATCGTCCATATTGATGACCGCCACCGAGGCTAGCGGATTATCGCTGGAGTAAAGGAAGATTACAGCCGAAACCGTCGCCATGGAACTGACGAAGTAAAACACCGCGATCTCCAGAATCGCGGGGAAACACACCGGTACCGTCACCCGCATGAAGGTTCTGTAAAAAGGCACTGCCATCGATTCGGCAACGGATTCAAATTCCTTATCAAGCTGGCGAATGGCGGTTGTGGCGGTCAGAAAGCTGACGGTATAAAAATGGATGATGTTGCAGATAATCAGAATAGCCATCGTCCCGTAGAGAAAATTGAATGGATTGATAAACTCGATCCCGGTAAAAGGTATGGTTAAATGCGTCTTGTTGAAGAAAAAGATGTAGGCAATTCCGATAACCAGCCCGGGCAGGGCCAGCGGAAGAATCGAAAGGAAATAAGCGATCCGTTTGAGCCAGACCACGCCCTTGGTTTTATCGATGAGGTATGCGCTGGTAAAGGTGATAAAAACACCGCAAAGGGCAGTCATGGCCGCCATCTTGATGCTGTTCCAGAAGGCCGCATAACCGCCACCGCCGACATCATCGAAGGAATAGTGCGCAAGGGTCCAGGGTATCTTTCAGGGTTGGTAAAGGCATAGGGCCAAATTTTTACCAGCGACGCCACCCCCGCCATGAAGACCATGATTAAGATAAAGGCGGCAATCAGGGTGCATAAGCTGCCGAAGATCGCGTCACGCACTCGGTCTGCTTTCGGGCTGAAAGGCACACTGCGTGCAGTCACAATGGCAGTCGCGCGTCGCTGCACAACCCGGTCTGCGATAAACGCCAGGACGGTCGGTATCAGTAAAATGATGCTCACTGTCGCTCCCATCCCGAAATTCTGCTGACCAATGACCTGCTTGTAGATATCCACCGCCAGAATATTGAACTGGCCGCCGACGACTTTCGGGGCGCCGAAGTCGGTGAATGAAAGGGTAAAAGCCACGAAGATGGCGCTTAGCAGACCGAACTTGATACTGGGAATGGTTACCGTAAAAAAAGTTCTGACCTTCCCGGCTCCCAAACTCTCCGATGCTTCATAAAGACGAGCATCGGTGTTTGAGAGCGCCACCAGCAAAATCATAAAGGCCGGTGGAAAGGTGAAAACGACTTCGGCAATGACGATTCCGGTTAATCCATAAAGATGGATGTCCCACGCCAGCCAGGGAAGACGGTTAAAGAACCCGGTCGTAATGACACCTTTGTTGCCAAACATATAGACCAGCGACAGTCCG
>CALZJV010000541.1 GCA_945787595.1 uncultured Desulfobacterales bacterium
TTCAGAATGTTACGATAGTTGAAACATGAAGTGTCCAATTATTTTGCAAATATGGGATAAATCCATATTTACAACCACTTAACCAATCAACTAATCAACTAATCAACCAATCAACGATATCTGAAGTTATCCTCGCGACCTCTGAGAAAGCGTTCTGGCAATCAGCATGCGCTGAATTTCGGAGGTGCCCTCTACAATCTGCAATATCTTGACTCCCTTGAAATAACGGGATACAGGATATTCCTCCATAAATCCGTAGCCGCCGTGAATCTGTAGCGCATCGCTGGCCACTCTTTCCACCATTTCTGAAGCATACAGTTTGGCTGTCGAAGCTTCAAACCCATGTTTGCGCCCTTTGTCCTTTAACCAGGCCGCCTTTAGGTATTGAGTTCTGGCCAGTTCTATGGCAACCGCCATATCGACCAGTTTGAATTGAACAGCCTGGAAGTTGAATATCGGCTGCCCAAATTGATGCCTGCCTTTAGCATATCGCAGTGCTTCGCTTAAACAGGCCTGCGCCACACCGACGGCCATGGCGGCGATACTGATTCTACCGGTCTCTAAAACTGCCAGGTGTTGCGCAAAACCGCGATTGGGATCACCGAGCAAATTTTCTTGCGGTATTCTGCAATCAGAAAGAATCACTTCATGGGTTGCCGAGGCTTGCCAGGCCATTTTGCTGTATTTTTTGCCCAGTTTAAAACCAGGGGCATCTTTGGGCACAATGAAGGTTGAGATCATTTTGCCCTTGTCCTGATTGTCGACTTCGGCCGCAATCAATGCAATTGAAGCGTTATCGAGACCGATATTGGTAATAAACTGTTTGGTTCCGTTTAGAACCCATTCATCACCCACAAGTTTCGCAGTGGTTCTCAGAGACGCTGCGTCGGAACCTGAATCGGGTTCTGTTAATCCGAATGCGCCGATTTTTTCGCCGGTGACAATGGGAACAAGCCATTTCTTTTTTTGTGCTGGGGTGCCGAACACGTAGAGCTCCTGCGCAACAACGCTGGTGGTGACGTCCATTAATGCTCCAAATATAATGTCTGCGCGGGATAATTCTTCAATAGCAAGATGCAGGCTGACCCAATCACTCCCCATGCCGCCATACTCCTCGGGAAAAGGGATGCCCATCAACCCGAGTTCCGCCATCTTAGCAATGATATCGTAGGGATACTCGCCGGTTCGCTCCAGTTCTTCCGCTCTAGGTGCAATCTCCTTGCGGGCGAAATTGCGGACCTCATCCCGAATCATTTTTTGCTCTTTAGTGAGATCAAAATCCATGTCATCTTCCTGAAGATCCTAATTTGGTAAAGCCGGAACCAAGTGTGCTTTTTATCTTTTGCGCTCAGCTCGTCCGGTAAATACGAGATCGCAAACAAATCCCAAATCCAAATACTCCAATGACTGAAACAACATCAATATTAGGCATCATTGTCGTCATGATCCAGTTTGAATCATTTGTCAAGATCATCCACGATAGAGATAGATAAATATAATTCATATTTTTTATTGCAAAATAAATTATTTTGTATCTTATAAAAAAAGTTTAGCTTGACAATTATGAGCGGCATTTAATAAATATGTTGACCAGTCCCATTTTATTGTATTTGTTCAAATTAAAGATTTTCAGGGGATGAGGAAACAAACATGGTCGAATCTGCCGACACATTTCCCAAAATCCTGCTAAAAAATGCCCAAAAATACGGTCACAACAAGATAGCTATTCGGGAAAAGGGTTACGGCATCTGGCAATCTTATTCCTGGCAGGATTATCATGATCATGTCAGGGATTTTGCCCTGGGGCTGGCCTCGCTGGGATTCAAAAGAGAGGACAAACTGGCGATCATCGGCGACAATCGGCCCCAGCTCTACTGGGGCATGACAGCCGCCCAGAGCCTGGGGGGCGTTCCCGTTGCCCTTTACCAGGATGCCATCGAAAGGGAACTCGAATTTATCCTGGAGCATTCCGAAGCCAGATTTGCCTTGGCCGAAGACCAGGAACAATCCGATAAGCTGCTTTCCTTAAAACAAAAAACCCCCAACATCGAATACATTATCTATAATGATCCCAAAGGGATGCGCAACTATACCGAGCCATCCCTGATGGCCTTCGACGATGTTCAGGAACTGGGCCGAAAATTCGCTGAGGAAAACCCCAATTATTTCGAAGATGAGATCAACAAAGGAACCGCCGATGATCTTGCCGTTATCTGCTATACCTCCGGTACGACCGGCAATCCCAAAGGGGTGTTGCTGCCTTACCATGCGGTAGTGGATGCCGCCCGATGTTTTGTCGAATTCGACGGCCTCACGGAGAATGAAGAGATCATGGCCTATCTGCCGATGGCCTGGATCGGCGATCACATCTTTTCCTACGGAGAAGCGATGGTGGCAGGGTTTACAGCCAATTGTCCGGAAAATACATCTACGGTAGTCAGTGATATGCGGGAGATCGGCCCGACGTATCTTTTCTGCCCGCCGCGCATCTGGGAAAATATGCTGACCCAGGTCATGATCAAAATGGAGGACGCCGCCTGGATTAAACGCAGGATGTTTCACTATTTTATGAGCGTGGCCGGCAAGGCGGAAAAATTAAGGATTGCCAATAAGCCGGTACCTATGGGCTTAAAGATTCTATATCAGATCGGTCGAATCCTCGTTTACGGGCCGCTGACCGATAACCTGGGCATGAAAAACGTACGGGTGGCCTATACTGCAGGGGAAGCCATCGGACCGGAGATTTTCGAATTTTTCCGGTCCCTGGGGATCAACCTCAAGCAGCTTTACGGTATGACCGAGAGCTGTGCCCTGGTATCGATCCAGAAAGACGGCGACATCGAATCGGATACCGTCGGAACCCCGGTGCCCGGGGTGGATATCAAAATATCCGAAAACGGAGAAGTATTGTACAAAAGCCCGGGTAACTTTACCGGGTACTTTAAAAACGATGGCGCCACCAAAGAAACCCTTGTGGACGGCTATATCCTTTCCGGAGACGCCGGATATATCACCAGGCACGGTCATCTGAAAATCATCGATCGCGCCAAGGATGTCAGCAAATTGACCGACGGCACCCTGTTTGCCCCCAAGTACATTGAAAACAAGCTCAAATTCAGCCCGTTTATCAAAGAAGCCGTAGCCCACGGTCAGGATAAGGATTTTGTCACCGCGTTTATTGATATTGATTACGGGGCAGTGGGCAACTGGGCGGAGAGAAGACACATCCCCTACACCAGCTATACGGATCTTGCCCAGAAACCTGAAGTGTATGACCTCGTTGATGAAGCCGTCCAGCGCGTAAACAAGAGCCTGAGCGAAGATGAAAAACTGAGAAACGCCCAGATCAAGCGATTCCTGTTACTGCACAAGGAACTCGATCCCGATGATGGGGAGATTACCCGAACCCGAAAAGTCAGGCGGAAGTTCGTCGATGAAAAATATGGCAACCTGATTGATGCCCTTTTCACCGGCAAAGACAAGGTGACCGTAGATGCGACCTTTACCTATGAAGACGGCCGCGCAACGACCATGAAGGCCGACCTCAAAATCCGTGATGCAGAAACCTTCTAGACGAGTCCATCGATGCATAAGTTCGATAACGAACTTATTTACTCAGGACTTGGTGCTGATTGTGAGCAGAAGGTAAAAATATTTTGAGAAATTATTCAATAATCTTTGAGAATTCAGGCTTCGTTATTCAACTTTGGAAAATAGCTGTTACTCTTTAACTGTCGTGGGATTGCGCGAAAATTGGACATTGGCACTCAGGTTTCAGGTGTCGGGTGTCAGGTGTCAGTAGTGAAATCGCGAGAACCGGCCTGAAACCTGACACCCGACACCTGAAACCTATGCTCCGAGAAGGCTTCACCACGCCCGATAATGTCCAAAAAAAAGACCTATTTTTCTAGCATTTTACGAGATCTGTATTAATTGAATTGAATATTCAGTATTCAATTCCGGCTTGTCCGGGTTAGGGGAGGTAAAAATGAGAAATTTTACCCAAACAATAGGTGTTCTTCTGACAGCAACAGTAATTTTTGCGGCGATGCTGTCTGTGGGAATTGCCGCCGAAACCGATGAAATTAGGATCGGGTATACATCACCATTTACCGGCGCAGCCGCCGAATATGGCAACAATGGCTGGCGCGGCATTCTTTTGGCCCTGGAAGATATCAATAAAAAGGGAATTTCCATCGGCGGCAAGCCTTACAAAATCCGCATCCATAAATATGACAGCGTGTGCACGCCGGACGAAGGAATCTCGAACGTGCATAAAATGGTGTCGGAGGATAAAGTGGTCGCTATTCTCGGTGACCACTGCAGCACCGTCTGCAGTGTTATCGCGCCACTGTGCGACCAGTACCGGATTCCGGGAATCACGATTGAATGCGCCGTGGACAGCGTCACCAACCCGGGTCACGAGTTCTATTTTCGGATGCGTCCGACCGTTAAAATGATGATCCCCGCGGTCATGCCCAAGATTTTTAAGGCATTTGACGCTCGCAC
>CALZJV010000542.1 GCA_945787595.1 uncultured Desulfobacterales bacterium
AGATCAATTCCGATAATTTTACTCATTTTGGTTTCCTCCTTCTTTAATTTAGCGATCTTAAATTAATTTTAATAATCCATTTAACATTACTATATTCTAATACATAAAATAAGTAATGCAATAAAAAAATTAAATAATATTATTGACAAACTATAAAATATACTTAAATTTAAACTAAACAAAACACAGGCGGCTAATTTCAAAGAGCCGTCGTTAGATGACAAAATATCAAAATCTAAGGAGGGACAAAAAATGATGAATTTAGTTAGATGGAATCCTTTTAGAGAAATGACAGCGATGCAAAACAGGATCGATCGAATGTTTAATAACCCGTATTGGCTCAGCGGCCGAGTGGATGACGACTCCGGCATGGGTATGTGGAATCCGGTAGTCGATCTGTATGAAAAAGACGATCATTTTGTGATCAAAGCCGAACTTCCCGGAGTGGACAAGAAAGATATCGCGATTGATCTAAAAGATCGGGTGCTGACACTATCCGGCGAGCGCTCATATGAAAATGAGGTAAAAGAGGAAAATTACTACCGCAGAGAAAGATCCTATGGGAAGTTTCAGCGGGCGTTTACCTTGCCGGCCGATGTTGATTCAGATAAGATTAAGGCTGAGTTTAAGGACGGCCTCCTGCAGATCGAGGTGCCGAAACCCGAGGAGCACAAGCCTAAAACGGTCACGATTCATTAAGAATCAAACCGCATCATCTTAAAAGAATTGTTTAAGACCGGGGTGACATTAATTTGTGTCACCCCTTTTTTTTGCTTAATTCTGATATATATTCTATTCAAAATCGTTAATAAATTTAATGGGACACGGATAAAAACGGATTAGACCGAAGTTTCGGGAATTGCGGATTGAGGCATTGAAAAAATAGCCCTTTACGAACCATATTGACCCGATAATTTTTCTGTTAAGATCTGTTCCAATCGGTATCCTAATTTTTAATCGCTTCATTGTTAGGTGTCAGGTTATGAAATCATTATTAAAAGCCTTCCGCTATTTGATCACAGGTTTTTGGCAAGGTCTCTCGACCCTTCGTGTTATTTTAGGCAATTTAATATTTTTAGCATTGATCATCCTTTTTCTTTCAATCATTCTTTACGATGGCAAAAAAGATCTTCCCGATAAAGCTGCGCTGATCTTGTCGCTGCAAGGTGATATTGTTATCCAAAAAACGGAAACCATGCTTTCTAGTCGGTTGATGGGTGAGGCGAGCCGTGAAGAAACTTTGCTCAAAGATATCATCGATGTAATCGACCATGCTAAAGACGATAAACGCGTAAAAGCGCTGGTGCTCGACTTGCACGATATGAAAAGTGCCGCACCCAGCAAGCTTGCCGATATCGGCAAGGCGCTCAAACGATTTCAAACCGGCGGTAAACCCATTTATGCCACCGGCGATTATTACGGGCAACAACAGTACTATCTGGCCGCCCATGCCGATCATTTATATCTACATCCCATGGGGGGCGTGGCTCTCACCGGATTTGGCATTTATCGCAATTATTTCAAAAGCGCCTTGGAAAAATTGATGATTCAGTTCCACGTGTTTCGAGTCGGTACTTACAAATCGGCACTGGAACCTTTCCTGCGGGATGATATGTCAGAGTATGCAAAAGAGGCCAATTTGTCGTGGTTGAGTGTTTTGTGGGATGCCTACACAGCAAGTATTGCCGAATTGCGTCAATTGCCACCCGAGGCTGTCGACAACTATATCAACAATATATCCGAAAATCTGTCCATGGTCAAAGGCGACACGGCCCAGCTTGCACTGGATCATGGTCTGGTCGATGCCCTGAAAACCAGAGATGAGGTTAGAGAAGAGCTGATCACCCTGGTGGGTAGAGACGAGGATGAGATTACCATAAATCAGATTCAATTTGATGATTACCTGGTCGATATACAACCGCAACGTGAACAGAACCGTGAAGACACCTCAAAAGTGGGTGTTATCGTCGCAAAAGGTATTATCCTGGACGGTGTTCAGCCGACTGGGAAAATCGGCGGTGACACCTTGACGGATCTAATTCGACAGGCGCGCCTGGATGATGAGGTCAAGGCGCTGATTCTTCAAATCGACAGCCCGGGGGGTAGCGCGCTGGCTTCTGAAATTATCCGCCGGGAAATTGAACTCACACGTCAGTCCGGTAAACCGGTGATTGCATCCATGAGCTCGATTGCCGCATCCGGCGGGTACTGGATTGCCTCGGCAGCCGATGAAATCTGGGCAGCCCCCACCACAATTACCGGCTCCATTGGAATTTACAGTGCCTTCGCAACATTTGAAAAAAGCCTTGATTATCTGGGCGTTCATAATGACGGCGTGGGAACCACCCGCGTGGCCGATGCCCTTGATACAACCCGTCCGCTCAACCCGATCATTGCGGATTCAATGGAGCAAGTCATCAAACATAATTATCAGCGCTTCATCAAAACGGTATCTGAGGGGAGAAATCTGACTCTCCAGGATGTTGAAAAAATTGCCCAGGGCAGGGTGTGGTCGGGAAAAACGGCCAAGGAACTGGGGTTGGTCGACCAATTCGGCAATCTGCATGATGCTGTGCGGTCGGCGGCAAACATGGCGAACCTGAAGGATTATGATGTTATCTATATTGAACAGCCCTTGACAGCCAGGGAAAAATTGGTCAAGCGACTTAATCGATTTCTGGCCGGCTCTGTAAACAATATACTGGGACGTGCGGCCCACCCCACAGTTCGGTTTTTTAAAAAATTAGGTCCCGAATTGGAGGCCATAGTAGAATTAAACGATCCCCAGGGGGTTTATGCCTACTGCCTGATTTGCGATATCCATTAACCTTATCAGCCAGCTGTAATATTTGGCCCGACTGCAGCAGCGGATGAGACGGCAAAAAAAAATCCCGGGAAAATCCCGGGATTTCGTTTATGTTAGATTTTTGAGATTAGTTCTTAAAGCAGATAATTATTTTAAGGCATCGTTAAGAAGGCCTTCCTTAATCATTTTACCCGCAATTTTATCAGCGTTTATTTCGTAAGTTCCGTTTTGGATTTGGCTTCTTAGCTGTGACACTTTATCTTCTCGAACGTCGGGAATATCGTCTAACTGCCTTCGGGCCTCCTGGACTCTTTTGGCCGCGTCTGAAATCACAACTGTATCCGCCTTCACCCCCGTCTTTTCAGGTTGGTTGTCAGGGGTCCCGACTTTATTTTTATCTTGAACCTGATTCGCGTAGGCATCAATGCCGATGCCCTGGTTTCCGTTTATTTCCATGATCACTTCTCCTTCAACAGAATCTCTGTTACTAAGCTTAACTCAATATCCTATACCTGTCAAATTTGTTTTCATTTATGTTATCGGTACTTACGGGTCAGACTTTAGCTTTTTTTGATATGTCTCGTCCGGGATGGGTTGCCACAGTTTAGCATAACTCCAATGAATAGGTATTTTGGTGCTTGGTTACGCTAATTCGAAATTTGCTGTCGATGTTAGGAATCATTAGTCGATTCTCGATGTTAGATGTTCTATCCTGCAAAATAGGAATTCCACTTGACTAGTATTGGTTGTCCTGACTACCGTTTGTCGCTGTTTCGCTCCATTCAAAAAAATACCCTCGAGCAATATCTCACGCCAACTTTTTTTTATCCGAATTCTTGACATGGCCACATTGTGGTATTAGTTATAGTATACTCAAGAATCTATATTTCGCGATCCACGCAACTGGTATAGCCGAATTTTCTACTCATTTGTCCTTTGGAGAGTAGAAAATGAACACCGAAGGATCATGCTTCGCCCCGGCGCAATCTTATGGAGCTGGCCGGTTAATTCGGCTTCGCTGTTTCAAGAATATTTAGCAGGGTAGGCGGGGTAAACATCTCACAGGGAAACCAATGATAATTTTAAATATGGCAAGTTTGCAACATTTCCCCGAAATAAAAAAAATCGATACGAATTGAGAAAAAGTTACTTAAATCTTATGAAGCAGGGGGGTGAGACCTATGCAAGCAGAACGACGAAAACAACGGCGATTTAAAGTTCAGGATAATGCCTTTGCGGTAATAAATCCGGAGCCTGTCAAACTGGTTCCGATCTTGGACATTTCTATGGGTGGGTTTGGTATTTATGTGGATGACGGCGCTAAATGGGTGAACAATTCTACAAAATTGGAAATAATGGTGGCTGACTGCAGTTTTTATCTGGATAACCTTCCCTTCGAAATCATCACAAGCTTCAGAGCGTTCCCCGGGGACGCCTCCAATATGATAGATGGCCGACGATACAACCTAAAATTCAGCAACCTGAGGCCGGTTCAAAAAGCCCGCTTAAAATATTTTATACGGAACTACACGCATAGTGGTTTTAAATTTAAGTTTCTGCGGAATTTCAGAAAACTACTGCATTCGACCTGGACGGATAGACACTCGGAGCAAAGCTGCAACCTCGGAATTTGGCAAGGCCTGCATTAAGCACTTAGCCGACGCCTTCTGAAGGTCACCGTTTCTCACCGGCACTTTTCCT
>CALZJV010000543.1:0-4498 GCA_945787595.1 uncultured Desulfobacterales bacterium
GAAAACCGAGTTTGGTGAGAATAAGGAGGATTCGGGAGACGGTTGCCTTATGAAATCCCAGTTTCTGGCTAATTTCAATCGTCCCCATTCCCTGATTGGCCGGCGTAAAAGCCAGAAGGATTTCAAGGGCTTTTTCGATAGAATTGATTTTCTTGGCTGGACGTCTCATATTATGCAACTGGAGTATTATAATGTGAGACTTTTTGTGTATATTTTTAAAGGTACCCTGTCAAGCTTTTTTTCCAGTGTAATTCCCAGCTAATTTTTTTCGGAACTATAACAAAAAAGAAGTTAATATCGGCGCCGGTGGATATTCCATTGCAACCCATGAAAAACTCGGGTCCAAGTGAGCGTAAAGCCGTCCAGGACCAAACCTGTGAATGCATTTGACGATCATCCTCACCTGTCTCTGCATTAGAGGAGAAGGAGTAGCTGGACGGCTCAACGCTCACTAAGCCCCTCAGACAATTTCACGGATTACAACGCAACATCCACCGGCTTTTAGCGACGACCTTTTTTTTGGTTATAGAACCGTTTTTTTAAGACGCAGTCGGCACAACCATTAGATAAAAATGGTGCCGAGATTTACACTGGTCTTTATATCGATACTCAATTTCTTTTTCTTATAACCGGGAAGTTCTATCGCCAGGCGATACTTACCGCTGTTTTCTTCGAGGTTATCAATTTTAAAATCCCCATAATTATTCGTTATGGCATCACCAATCTTCATTTTTGGGTCTTTGATCAATGTCACCCTGGCACCCTCGGCGCATTCGTCCTTGTCCTTTAATGCCACACTGCCTGCGATGAAACACCTGGTGTAGCGGTATAAGTTCTTGTAATAAACCCGCGGTTTGGTTTTGTACTGCGGCTGGTAAACCTCAAGGAGTTCGGATTTTTTAATCGCCTGCATCTCGGAGTCTTCAGCACGCACCACGGATAAAGCGTCGGTCGGACAGGCCTGGACACACCTCGACTGTTGCCATCCGTCCTCCAGAAGGTGCACACAAAAGGTGCACTTTTGAGGCATCGTCGTCTCCTCATTCCACCAGATCGCACCGTACGGACAGGTATCAACGATTTCCTTGCGGTCCTTTGCTTTTTCCGGATCGATGAGGACGATGCCGTCTTGGCGCTTGTATACCGCCGCATCTTGGGATTTCTTAATACAGGGGGCATCATCGCAGTGCATGCAGGGCAGGGGCAAATAGGAGACATCCACTTTAGGATACTGCCCCCGCTCTTCACGCATGATATTCATCCATCTTTGGCCATGCCTGGGTTGGGCCAAAGAGAACGGTGGAAAATCATTTTCGAAAAATTCGTCTTTGCAGGCCAGAAAACAGTTATTGCAATCGTGACATTTGGCCACATCGATAATCAGGTTCCACTTTTTCACTTTTATCTTTAATCCTCCTTCCATTTTTCAATTTGAACGAGGCACGAATTGGGGGCCATGCCGCAAGCATTCTTGGAGATGTAACGTCCCGGCGTCAATAGATTAATACATCCCTTGCGATCGGCCGACTCGCCGGGTTTGCCCGTTGGGTCATAATCGGCGCACGATTCGTAGGAGTGAACCGTTCCGGGCGGAACCCGCTCGGTGATCTGGGCCGCACAGATAACGGCACCCCGATGATTGAATACCCGAACCAGGTCATCTTGCTCGATTCCTCTTTTTGCGGCATCTTCGGTGTTGATCCGTATAATCCAATAGTAATAACCGTCTGCCTTGAGAACCCGATGATCCTTGATTTCGTTTATCCAGCTTTCTTTGGCATCACCCATGGTGTGAAAGCTGAACCGGGGATGGGGTGATATCAACTGCAGGGGGTACTTTTCATATAGGGCGGTCGTATGGTGTCCCTCCCAGGAAAAACGGTATTTGGGTATCAGTGGCCTTTCTTCATCATCGGGATCGAATTTCTTGAGACTGGAAGACTCGAACTCGATCAAGCCTGAAGTTGTCTGAAGTCCCTTGCCGAACTCTTCCTGGGATTCAGGATGTGGTCCCCAGTCCGGTGTGTCCCTTTTGCGATCCTCGGCGAACCATCGCAAGGCCGGTGTTGATTTGTAATCATCAGACAGGGGAACCACGAAGTACCCTTTCTTGAAAAACGCGTCCCAGGAAATGTGGTTCGGCAGATCACTGGCATCAAACACCCGTTTGGCCCAATCAAGTTCGTCTAAACCGCCTTCGGTGTAAACATCGTAAAATCCCAGTTTCCCGGCCAAAAAAGCAAAAATTTCATAGTCTGATTTTGATTCTCCTAAAGGCTCAATGCATTTCTTTTGCATGCTGATGACCCGGTGATTGACCTGGCAGGTGGAGTCCGCAATGTATCCGTGACAACCGGCAAATTCGCTGATATCCCAACGTTCAAAATTGGTGCAGGCCGGCAATATGATATCGGCAAATTTGGTTTCCCCTTCAAACCAGATGGACTGGTTGACCACAAACGGCAGCCGCTCGGTTCGATAGGCTTTCACGTATCGATTGGTTTCATTCATGGTACCGATAAAAGAACCGCCGTACCGGTAATACATCTGGATCGGCGGGTACCCGTCAGCCGGATACTTGTATTTATGAAACTGGGCTTCGATCGACTGGCCGCAAAACCCTTTGCCGCGCCATTCATACTTGCCGTCCAGGATGCACTCCGGGATTTTGAGCCGGGGAATGTGCTGCCCCATCGGGGTGTTTATACTGGATCGGGTTGGCCGTTTGTGCATTCGATAGACCCAGCGAAAACCGGCGGCTGAATTGTCCACATCACCGGACATACCGCCTTCGGTATAGCCGGGGAAAAGAAATTCCGAGTTGTGGGGCGCTCCCTGGGTGGTACCCCAAATATTGATCCCGGGCTTGCCCAGACCCTGCATCGCTTGCAGGCTGATCATAAGACGCGCCCAGTCACCGCCGGTCGCCGATCTGCAGGCACCCCCCCAACCGCCTAAACCGCCGGCGGCCAGCATGGTCTTTTTGTTTCCCCATTCGCGGGCCAGGGCCTTGATCTCCCGGGCGGGGATGGTGCTCTCTTTTTCGGCCCACTCGGGGGTTTTGGGCTCACCGTCCTGCTTGCCAAGGATGTAATCCTCCCATTTGTCAAACCCCACCGTTCGTGTCCGAATGTAGTCTTTATCGTAAAGGTCTTCGGTCATCCAGACGTAGGCAATGGCACAGGCCATGGCATTGCCGCTATCGGGCCTGGGAGCGAACCATTTGTCGGCAAACAAGCCGGCCGTATGATTATAAAAAGGATCAATGAAAATCATTTTAACCCCCAGATCCTTTAGCCAAAACCGCCGGCAGGTGCTTTCGAAGGCAGAATAAATCCCGTGAGTCGTCTCGGGATCGCTCGACCAGAATACGATCATTTCCGTGTGCTTGAGGGCGTCTTCCAAAAGATCATACTGTTCCGGGATGCCCAGCCGGTGACTGAAACCCCATTGATGCATTCCTCCCCAATGCCATCCCTCCCAGCTATCCGGATTGTGATCGGCATATGTATAGCCGATAAGGTTCATAAACCTGAAGTAAGCGCTATGGCGGTAACCCATATGCCCCCAAAGGTGGTGTGATCCTGCAGTGGACAGTATAGCGGCCGGACCATATTCGCATTTGATGCGTTTGATCTCGCCGGCCACAATCTCCCCGGCTTCATCCCAACTGATTCGCTCGTAACCGGATTCCCCTCTTTTGGTGCAGTTGCGTTGCCCGTTGGGATCGAAGTCAACCCGTTTGAGAGGATGTAACAATCTGGTAGGAGAATATACCATGGAGCGCCAGGCAAATGAGTAAGGAGAAAGGGTGGTCTTGCGGGGCGGCGAGAACGTTCGGCCTCTGGCATCGATATTCCAGGATGATGCATCATGGTCGTCAAATTCCATTGGGGTGATACGAATTATCCGACCGTCCTGCACATAAACAAAAACCGGCCCGCCTGTTGTTCCGTTGGTCAGCTTTTCTATCTTTCCCATCTATCTTTCCCTGTTAGAAGTGCTTTCAAAACCTCAGATTAGTGTAGGGGGGGTGAGAAAACTAAGTGCCAGCAATTGCGAAAAGTGACCGGAGAAGGTCTTGACACTGCTTGACACCTCCCATATTTTTACGCGATTTTCAAAGAAGTTTCAAAATATGATATCATAACGTTTGAACGCGCATCAAAGTAAAAGATAAATTGCATAAATCCGTTCTCCAACTTGACAAATCCTGTAAGGAATCTCACGAAGCAGATGGCTTTACGCCAATATAGCAACGTAAGGGTTTACTCAAGGCTAAATTTGTAAATGAATCAAACGGTCTTGTCAAATCTTAATCCGGTGGGGCCGAAATTGAATAATGAAGATTGACGATTGAATATTTGTGGAATTCGCTTCGCTCCGTCTTTTTTATGATTCAAAAAATCCTTCCTAAAAAAATCAGATGACGATTTTCCTTTTATAAGTAATTTTGATTTATCTAAGCATCTCAGTGTCGTTGTGCCATGGTGGCTGG
>CALZJV010000543.1:4504-5514 GCA_945787595.1 uncultured Desulfobacterales bacterium
GTGCCATGGTGGCTGGATTATTACATTCTTTCCAAATTAAAAGGAAGGTGGTATTCAGATTTGTAGCTTATTAACCAATCAACTGATCAACCACTCAACCCTATCGTTGCAAAAGCCGGAGGGCTTCAGAGCCAAGGCGTCAAGGGTGAAGTTGTAGTAGTTTACCACGATCCCTTGACAACACAGGATCTGAGGTCCTCCGGCTTTCCCGCAGGGTAAACAACATGGCAAAATCGACACCATCCTTCGAATTCACAAAAAGGGATGTCCAAGAAATGGTGTTAATACTAGAATATCGGTTATTTTAACGGACCATTAGCTACTCTTTGCCAAGTTGTTTATGCAACATTGGGGTATAGCTGCTGTAGCGATAACTCAGTGCTTCGATTCGCAATTGCAATGACATATAATCACTGACCAATCCGACATAATTTCTTACTCGGCTCTGAGTCCTGAGTGAGTAAATACTTCATCGTATTTACGAATCGATGGACTCAGCTCCATGGCCATCTGCCTTAATTCTTTAAGTTTGGTTTTTCGATCCAGCAGTGCCTCAGATTGTGCATTTCCAGCCTTAGCCACTTCTCCTATAATACGCTCAACAGATATATCATCCTGCAATTTTTTCAGTGACGGTATCTCACGCTGTCCTTCGCGTGGCAGCTTCTACCTTACCCAGTCGACAAAGTCCTGAGTTCCAAGAATTGAATGATTGGACATCAACACACAGGCGATGAGCTTAATGCGGTAGGTTTCACAGCTATCTGCCAAGCCATCCAGAAAAACCTGACGGTCTTTGTCGGTTAGAAATATATCCTCTCCACGGTTGCCCCGGTTCATCACGTGATAATACGCACCAGGATATTCTATTCTCAGTGGCCTCGCCATAATACCTTATAGGCAAAATATTTCCAATTTATCAATATCAAAGATCTGACCCTAAATTTTTCTTTGGACACCGTTGTTTTCTTGAAGTGCATTGATAGACCAGTTGAGGTACCGTGTCAGGG
>CALZJV010000544.1 GCA_945787595.1 uncultured Desulfobacterales bacterium
TCCCACAATTAAAAACAACAGATTCAAAACTGCAAAGTTTCTTTTCCGATCAGACTGGCCGCTGTTCAGGCCAGAGGTGGCGCTTGTATGAAACTTCATTTTCTCACAACATGTTGTCAGATAAAACCCGACAAAGATCTAAATCGGGACAAACCGGAAATTTCAAATTACAAGCACCACCTGATCTTAAAATTGGGCCAAATAAATTCCAAATTACAATATCCAAATCTCAATTAAGATCAACCGCCAACTGTTTGGGATTTTGAATTTTGGTCATTGTGATTTGTTTGGTATTTGTGTTTTGTTATTTGAAATTTTTTAATTGGTCGTATGAATCATCAGTTTCTTTTTCGACTTGACCAGCCGTTTTTTTGGCTGGCGGCGGCGCTGAACCCTGAACGTTGAACCCCTGGCCCAGACCAAGATCAAATATGAGTGTATTTTATCCAACGGTCGCATCAGTTTAAGGTCACCCAAGTGTATCAAAGCAGTCGCACCAGGGCAGGCCTGAACCTGTGAACGGTTACATTATGCCAAACTTGTTGACAAACGATTGTCTGCGAAATATTGCCATCATTGCCCACGTTGACCACGGCAAGACCACCTTGGTGGATGCCATGTTTCGACAAAGTGGCCTGTTCAGGGCCGACCAACAGATCGATGATCGGCTCATGGATACCATGGATCTGGAAAAAGAGCGCGGTATCACCATCGCGGCCAAGAACTGTTCGGTGGAATGGAATGATGTTCGGATTAATATCATCGATACTCCCGGCCACGCCGATTTCGGCGGCGAAGTCGAGCGGGCGCTGTCAATGGCCGATGGGGCGATTCTGCTGGTGGACGCCTCGGAAGGCCCTTTGCCCCAAACCCGTTTTGTTCTCAAAAAGGCCCTGGAAGCCGACCTTAAAATCATCGTTATCATTAACAAAATCGACCGGCGGGATGCCCGCACAGAAGAAGTCCTCGATGAGATCTACGATCTTTTGATCGATCTGGATGCCACGGATGAGCAACTTGAGTTTCCCCTGCTCTACGCTGTTGGTCGGGACGGGATCGCCTCGAAAACCCTGGATGAAGAGGGAAAAAACCTTCATGTGCTTTTCGACACTATCCTGGACATGATCCCCGGCCCGTCCCATGATCCCGCTGCGCCTTTCCAGATGCTGGTGTCGGACCTGGGCTATTCGGATTATCTGGGCCGGCTGGCCGTCGGGAAAACTTTTAACGGAACAGCGAAGTCCAAAGACAATCTGGTTTGCATCGGCGAAGACGGTCGCAGCGCGCCGCTCAAGGTTTCAAAGCTCCAGATTTACGAGGGCATGCAGGTAAAAGACATTGACGAAGTTCAGCCCGGAGACATTGTGGTGCTGGCGGGCATTGAGGATGTCAAGATCGGCGATACCATCTGTAACCAGCAGGACCCCCGGGCGCTGCCCCGCATCAGGGTCGACGAGCCCACGGTGTCTATGATGTTCAGTATCAACAATTCACCGTTTGGGGGCAAAGAGGGGAAGTATGTGCAGTCAAGCCGGCTGCGGGAGCGCCTGTTCAAAGAGACCCTCCTAAATGTGGCCATTGGTGTGGATCAAGCCGAAGACCGCGACAGTATCCTGGTCAAGGGTAGGGGAGAATTTCAGCTGGCCATTCTGATCGAGACCATGCGCCGGGAAGGTTATGAATTTTGCGTCGGCAGGCCCGAGGTCATCTATCATTACGAAAACGGCGTAAAACTCGAGCCCATGGAGCGGCTGCTGGTGGACTGCGAAGAACGCTTTCTCGGTGTGGTGACCGAAAAACTTTCGCTGCGCAAGGCCAAGATGACCAACATGGTCAATAACGGCAAGGGACGGGTACGAATCGAGTTCTGCGTGCCTGCCCGTACGCTGATCGGATACCGGGACGAGTTTCTCACCGATACCCGGGGCACCGGTATCATGAATTCTCTTTTCGACGGCTACGGGAAATTTCGGGGAGACTGTCCCAGCCGGTTCACCGGATCTCTTGTGGCCGATCGCACCGGAAATGCCGTACCGTATGCCTTATTCAACCTGGAACCCCGCGGGCGGCTTTTTGTGGTCCCCGGTGATCCGGTTTATGAAGGCATGATCATCGGCGAGCACAACCGCGGCCAGGACATCAACGTGAATCCCTGCAAGGAAAAGAAGCTGACCAACATGCGCGCCGCCGGAAAAGATGATAATGTCATCCTTTCGCCCATCAAACCCCTTACCCTGGAGCAGACCATCAGCTTTATCCGCGCAGACGAGCTGGTCGAGGTCACACCCCGTTCCGTGCGCATGCGCAAGGCCGTGCTGTCCGCGCAAAAGCGCCACAACCTGCGCAGCACCAAAGGGAAGAGGAATAAGGCGGCTTGATCCCCGGGTGGTGAAAACCGCCCATAGTTTGGTTCTTAACTTTTTTCCCATATTTATTCCGTTAAACCATCTTACCAAGAGAATTTCAGATTTTGGATTGCGGCCTCCGGCCTCTCCGAGCTATAGGCTCTACGAGCCGGAAGCCAGAGGGGCCATAGGGGCCTGCGCCCCGGAGGGATTTCGGATTTGTTGTATCGCTCCGCTCTATCCTTATTTATTAAATTGAGAGAATTCCTTAAATCTTCAATATTCAATCGACAATCTTCAATCATTATGACGATAGCGAAAATATCCCAATCCTATTTTTTCCACAAAATGCACAAAAATGATTAATAATGGCCTAAAACTGATCCTTCTCGTTATCCTGCTTACCGTAGTGATCTTAAACCCTGTGGCGGCGTCGGCTGAAAAGGTCTCCATACCTATTTTTCTCAACTACCCGCAGCTCCAGCTTCTGATGAAAAGAGCCATGTTTACCGGCCCGGATGACTCTGCAGCGTATTTGCTGGATATCGAGGGCTGCAATACGGTCTCCTTTTCACAACCCTATCTGTCCGCTGAGGGTCAAGGGTTCCGTTTGAACGCCAAAACCCTCGCGATCATCGGAGCCTATACAACCGACGGCTGCATGACGATTACCCGATGGACGGGGCGTACCGTGGTAATCGGTAAACCCTTATTGGTAAACCGCCAACCTTTGTCAGTGCAGTTTCAGGTGCAGGCTGTCCAGCTTTACGATCAACAGGGCGGGCAGTTGTCCGACAGTCTTTTACCGCCGGCATATAAAGCCCAATTGCACCAGATCCTGAACCGGTTTCGCATGGATTTGAAACCTGCAACCGATCGGCTTAAAGCCCTGGTACCCTATGTTGTGCCTCGCTATACTGCAGATCGTTTGACCCGCATGATCGACAGTCTGCGTATCGGTCATGTCAAGGTCCGGCCCAACGGCCTGGATGTCCACCTTATGTTGGATGTCGAAGAACCTCCCCAAGCTGAGACAGAACCGGCTCTGACCGATATCGAAGTGCAGCAACTGGAACAAAGGTGTCAGGACTGGGACGCTTTTCTGACCTTTGTCATAAAAGAGGTCGCCACTGCAACGCGCTCGGAAACGCTTCGTTCGACCCTGCTCGATATACTTCTGGACATACGCTACCAGATTAATCTTATTCTCACTTCAAGCCCTAAAAGCGGTCCCGATCCGGTCAAACAGCTGTTTATCCGCAGCTGGGAGCGATTGGAGCCGGTCATGCGGGAAATCAGCATTCAGTCGCCGGAACATAATCTGCTGCCTTTTATGTCGTTTATAACAGCGGCTGAGGCTCTCAAGGCACTGGATCGATTGGGACCTGCGGCGGGGCTGGACATATCCACGGATGGTTTAAGACGCCTGGCGCGTCTGCTGAATGACAACCCTTCCATTGATCCGCTCAAATATCCGGGTGAGATCGACCCGGTGCTGCAGCAACTGTTCGATTTCGGAATACCTCAGGAAATCGTTCCGCCAAAAAAACCATTTAGTTTCAAACTGCAGTTGATCCGACCGGCATTTGCGGCAAGCCGTTGGGATCGTCTCAATCGTTGGGTGCCGACTGCCGCTGAATTGGATCCTTATCTGCGTGAAGTTAGAGACCTGTTGTTGGAAGAGGCTGACGAGCGCATTAAACCATCAACCCTAACTCAGGAGCATGCCCGTGTTTTCCGCCAGCTGATGCTGACAACAGCATGGCAGGAAAGCTGCTGGCGTCAATATATCGTAGAGAAGCGTAAAATTGTTCCGCTTATTTCCGGGACTGGTGATATCGGCATGCTGCAAATCAATGAGAAAGTATGGCGCGGTTTTTATTCCCCCGCAAAGTTACGTTGGGATATCACCTACAATGCCCGTGCAGGAAGCGAAATTTTGTTCAAATTCATGGTTAATTATGCACTCAAGCGGCATGAGCATAAAAAAGACGGCGGTTTAGCGAATCTGGCGCGCGCAACTTATTCGGCCTATAATGGCGGGCCCTCGCAGGTGGGCCGTTACCGTAGTAAAAACGTTCCGACCGCACATAAAAAAATCGATACTGCTTTCTGGACAAAATATAAACAGATCAGCCAGGGCATCCCGGCCAGGCGACTGCGCCCCAAATCAAAAAAGAGTCCGGATCCAAGCCTGTGGCTGCGGTCGCGAAAGCGCCACGTATTGAAAATATCGCATGGATAAGGACGCGAAACGCCAAACACTTCACCTTACAACTGGCGGCGGTCAGCAGCGAGCAAACGGTAAAACACTTAATCAAAAAACATACTCGGCCGGGGGTTTTTTCCTATTATCGCAGAAAACACAAAGGACGGGATTTATATATCGCCATTTACGGCAACTTTTCAAACCGCGCCGATGCCGAAAAAGCCGCTGCAAATTTTGCCCCGCTGAAACCCTGGATACGAGATTTCGGCAACATTCAGGCAATTATGTCAAAGTAATCATTGAGGCCAAGCTGGAACGCGCGCCGCCGGAAGAGAAATCAAGAGAGGTGATGACACAGGCTCTATCACCGTCGTTAAGGGTTCACGAATAAATAAATTCACAATTTTAGGCGTTGAGGCGTTCGTCTGTCAAGGCGCGAAAACGCAGGCATATCTGGATATTCCGAGCTTTCGCAACGCAGCCAGGCGGGATGCATCGGCGTATAAAATGTGAAGTTATTTTTGAGTGAGCCCTAAGCAGGCAGCAGTCAACAAGCCGCAGCGGTTCGACCACCGATTTCACTCGACGGCTACAGGCATGAGCCGCCGCCGGGGAGTCTTTTACGTAAAAAGTTGGTACGGCGATTCATGGGCAGGGCAAGCTGTCTGCGGATTTGTTCGATGAGATTACGTTCGCTTTCTTTTTTTAGAGCTTTCAGCTGTTTGCTTCTATCTTTTCTTTTTTTTTTCATCCAGTGTTCTCTCCAGGATCTCAATGACAGCCAGATCCCTCGGCCGGCCCAGGGTTTTTTTGCTGCGGATGATCTTGTCAAGGCTGGCAACTTTTAGTTCATACCCTTCAAATTCGACTTCGACGGCATCGGAACGAAGATTTTCAAAGGATTTGATGCCATGCAGAATCGACATAAAATCAACCTGCATCCCGGTATCATCGTTAACAACCCGGTAAAGAGAAGACGCCGGATAAAATGGTTTCAGGATCTGGGCGTCGAGTTTTTCAGCAAAAAACTTCAACTTGCGCATGTTGGTGGGGGTTTTTCTAAACATGAAATCGATGTCCAGAGTTGTTACCGGTGCGCCGTGTAAAGCGGCGGCTGCATTTCCGACCATGACGGTTTCCAGACGAACCATGTGCAACGTTCTGGCAATCTTTATAAGCAAGGGTGAGGCATTCATGCCATCCGCTCGTACTTTCCGGGTAAAATCTAAGTTTATGGGTTCAAGGTTCAGCCCCGCCGCTGGCCTGAAAAGCGGCCAGTTTAATCGAATAAAAAACTTAACGAAATACAATTTTATTTTTCTGACAGGATTAACTGTTAATCCTGTAAATCCTGTCTAAATGAATGAGTTTCATAAGAGGGTTCCAGGTTCAGAGGTTACAATACCTGGACATCGCTTATGTTTCGCCACGATGCCCGGATTGGCCTCTTTCACCCAATGGTTGTAATAGCTTTGCCGCCCCTGTGGCTGCGAAATCCCTTTAGGATGTGCGGGTTAGGGCTCTTCAATCGGGAACCCTGAACGTTGAACCGCTCAACCCAGGTATTAACAATCCTCTAGAGTTTTACTGTCTTTGTCAATAATAAATTCCAGAATACGGACATTCCCTGATATCAAATATCTGGCAGAGCTTGGTGAAATATTAAATGGTTATAGGCGTTTAACTCAAAAATTATAGTTGACACTACATCCGGCCTTGATCTATAAATTAGTGCGTAAAGAACCACAACTAGGCGGAGGGCGCCGGTTAACCGACGATCCGGCGGGAAAATATACGCATGGAAAAAGCAAAAGCAACCGCTGCAAAACCTGATAAAAGCAATCTTGATTTGCAAAATACACTCATCAACCGCGAGTTGAGTTGGCTCAGCTTTGCGCGCCGCGTGCTCGCGCTCGCAGAGGACCCTGAATTACCCCTGCTTGAGCGTGTCAAGTTCGCCGGCATCATGGGCATGCTATATGATGAGTTTGCGATGAAACGTATAGGTGGGATCAAGCGCAAGATTGAGAAAGGGAAAAAGAAAAAGAAAATATCCCACGGCGATCTCACCCCGGACGAGGAATTGGAGGCCTGTAGAAAGGATTTGAACAAACAGGCCCAACTTGTTTCCCGGCTGCTGCAAGATGAACTGCGCCCAGCTTTGGCGGCGGCCGGCATTCCCATCATGGAATACTCACAGTTGAACAAGCAACAGCGGGCAGAGATGCAGCGCTATTTTCGTGAATCGGTTGAACCCATCCTGACGCCGCTCGCTGTGGATGCGTCACACCCCTTTCCTTTCATCCGTAACCTGGGACTAAACATTGCGGTGGAGGTGACGGAAATCAAGAAGAAACGCAACCGATTCGTGCGGATCAAAGTACCGGCAAACCGCCCGCGCTGGGTGCCGCTGCCCGGCGGCGGCGGGTATGTGCCTTTGGAACAGGTGATTACCGCCAACCTCAATCTGCTGTTTCCCAAGGCGGCAGGTCTGGCGTGTTATTTATTTCGCGTCTCGCACCGGGCTGTATCATCGTTATGGTGACGGCCGAGCTGACCTACCGCAAGTTCGCCGGCGTGACACGACTCCAGATTAGCGCCGATGCGCCGAAAAAACTGCAACACTGGATCGCCGAACAGCTCAATGCCGGTCCGCAGGACATTATGTTAACTAAGGGCCTATTGGGTCTGGCGGACTTGATGGGCTTCCAGGCGGAGGGTTATCCAGAGTTGCGCGATCCACCCCATGAACCTGTAACCCATCCCCGCCTGCGCCTAATGGACCCCGGCGACCATAAAGAAATTTTTGCCGAGATCCGCCGAGGCGATATCCTGCTGCACCATCCCTACCACAGCTTCGACAGTTCCGTCTTAAATTTTTTGCAAAGTGCGTCGGTTGATCCGGGGGTGCTGGCAATTAAGCTGACCATCTATCGCACCAACAGCCAGTCGCCGATTATCCAGGCGCTGGTGGAGGCGGCGCGCCAAGGCAAGCAGGTGGCAGTGCTGGTGGAGATCACCGCCCGCTTTGATGAAGCGCCCAACATCGCCTGGGGCAGGCTGCTGGAGCGGGAGGGCGTACACGTCGCCTATGGTATGGAGCGGCTGAAGACCCATGTCAAGCTGGCCCTCGTCGTTCGCGAGGAGGCGGATGGCATTCGCCGCTATGTCCATGTCGGAACCGGCAACTACCACACCGGCACCGCTCGAATTTACGAAGACCTGGGCATTCTTAGCTGCGATCAGGAACTCGGCGCAAATGTGGCGGCCTTGTTCAACGAACTGACCGGCGCCATACCGTCTCCCGGCTACGGCAAGCTCATGGTGGCCCCTCACAATTTGCGCGAGCACTTCACGGAGTTGATTCAGCGCGAGATCCAGCTCAGCCAGGAGGGCTGCCCTGCAGGCATTCGCGCCAAAATGAATCAGCTTCAGGACGCACGCATGATTCGTGAACTCTATCGCGCCGGCCAGGCGGGCGTGCCCATCAGCCTTAATGTACGCGGCATATGTTGCCTGCGCGCAGGGGTCCCCGGCCTATCCGAAAATATTCGGGTTTTTAGCACCCTCGGTCGCTTTTTGGAACACGGACGTATCTATCGCTTTGAAAACGGTGGTAACCCCGAATTCTTCACCGGCTCGGCCGACTGGATGCGGCGCAACCTTGACCGCCGCATGGAAACCATGATACCCGTTACCGACCCGCAGTTGAAACAAGAGTTGGAAGAGACTCTGCAGGTTTATGAAAACGACAACTGCTCGGCCTGGGACATGCAGTCCAACGGCAAATACGTGCGGCGCCGCCCAGGCAAAGGCGAACAAGGCCGCGCCGCTCAAGACGTTTTTATCGACCATATCGGCAGGCAATCGAAGTCCGGTGCAAGGACAGTTGAAGTCATTTAGACCGTTCGTCGGGGCAATCCTGGGGCTCAGATCTACCTTTGGTCTCTTCAGACCGTCGTCGATTGTGGGCTATCCTCGCTCTCTTCCGAATTTGCTCCGAAAATGGAATGATGGCCTCCCCTCCGGCCTGTAAGCCTATGAAGCCTATGGGCTGGAAGCGGGTTTGTAGAGCCTATGCCTCGGAGAGAATGCTGGAATATTGGCTTTCAAAAGGATAATAGCCATTCCAATCGCACGACCTTGAGGCTCTCGACAGGTTGTGAGCAAAGCGAACTAACTATCAATCATGCATAAGAACCTTCAATACAAGTTGCCAGACGGATATGATGAAACGCAATTCATGCGCAAACTGGCCGATCAATATCCGATCAAAAAAGAGCCGGCGATTTCTGAGCGTTTTGCCATTTATGATACGTTGCGTTTTGCCATTTATGATACGTTTGACTGGCGTCTATTTAACAAATCACTTGTTTTGTACGGGTGCGGCCACAAAATGTTTTTGCGCAAACCGGCAAAAAGCAAGATTATACACGCCATTGAAATCACCTCTTTACCCGTTTTTATATGGGAGTTTCCGGATGGCGAATTGAAAAGACATCTGGCACCGATCATAAAGATGCGGGCACTTTTAAAGCTGGTTGAAGTGTATTGCCGATCAACGCCCTATCGTATTTTAAACCGGGATGAAAAAACAGTGGTGCGTTTGGTGTATGAAGATCTGCGGTTGTCAGGTGCTAAAGATGCGCCGGCATTGGGGGCCCATTTGTGGTTGAAACCCGTAAAAGGATACCCCAAATATTCACGCAATCTGGCCAAAAGTTTCGAAGAAGCAGGACTTACAATCAATAAAGAAGAAGATATCTATTTTAAAGCGCTGGAGGTTGTCGATAAAAAACCGGGTAGCTATTCTGCAAAAGTAAATGTTAAACTCGACCCGGGTATGCGCGCTGATGAAGCAACGAAAATCATTCTGCGCATTTTGCTGCACGTTATGAGGATCAACGAAGCCATCATTGAGAAGGACATTGATATTGAATTCTTACATGATTTCCGCGTGGCTATTCGCAGGACCCGTTCGGCTTTGGGCCAGATTAAGTTTGTTTTTCCGACGAAGACGACCGACCAGTTCAAGAAAGATTTTGCTTTTGTGGGCAAACTCTCCAACGAGTTACGGGATTTGGATGTCTACCTTCTCAACGAAGATACTTACAAAGCGATGCTCCCCCTTGTCTTGCGTGACGATATTGAACCGTTGTTTGACTATTTGCACAAAAAGCGATCCAGGGCTTTTCAAAAAGTTATTCGCAGTTTAAAGACCAAAAGATATGCCGGGATTTTAGATGATTGGGAGGCATTCTTAAATGAATCCCCACAAGATTTTCCAAACGCAACGAAGGCTGAAATCCCGATAATTGATTTGGCATGCAAAAGAATCTATAAGAAATACCGAAGTGTTGTAAAGTGCGGCAACCAGATCCTTGAGAACGCCGAAGACGAAATGCTGCATGTTTTGAGAATCCATTGTAAGAAACTGCGATACTTGATGGAGTTCTTTTCCAGTCTGTTTCCCCGCAAAAAAATTAATGTTTTGATCGATCAATTAAAGAAACTGCAGGACAACTTAGGGGATTTTAATGATCTCTGTGTTCAGGAAGAATATCTTCTGAACATTTCCAGGGAAATGCCCGCAACCCATCGACAGTTAAAAAAAACATTGGTGGCCATCGGCAGCCTGGTTGGAACGTTGGGCAGAGAAAGACAGATGGTTAAAGATGCGTTTGCTGAAACCTTCACAGATTTCGCATCGCCAGGAAATAAGGAATTATTCCAAGAACTTTTCAAATCAAAGGCCAAAGAGAATGTTTCATGACGACGCTGGCGATTTACAGCAATAAAGGTGGGGTGGGCAAAACCGCCGCGGCCGTAAACTTATCCTATCTGGCAGCACAGACAGGCGCGAAGACCCTGCTCTGCGATCTGGACCCTCAAAGTTCCGCAACCTACTATTTTCGTATAAAACCCAAATTAAGGTCCGGGGCAAAGGGGTTTATTAAAGGCGGCAAGCAGGTTTATAAAAGTGTCAAAGGCACGGATTATGAAAACCTGGATCTGCTGCCGGCAGATTTCTCTCTTCGCAATTTAGATGTCACTTTTGATAGACTGAGGCGTTCAAAAAAGCGACTGAAAAAAATTCTAAGCCCTTTTAGAGTTGAATACGACTTAATCATTCTGGACTGTCCGGTGACGATCAGTATTCTGGCCGATAATATATTGAGCGCTGTTGACTACACCCTGGTTCCACTGATTCCAACAACTCTGTCGGTGCGCACTTATAGACAATTACTGGCTTTCTGCCAAAAGAATAACTATGCCGTCAATCGGATTTACTCTTTTTTTTCGATGGTCGATCGGCATAAAAAAATGCACAAAGAATTCATGGCCACCGTGGCAGGGGAGTTTAACGGTGTTTTACAAAGCTTTATTCCTTATTTAGCGCAGATCGAAAAAATGGGAATTCACCGCGAGCCGGTGGCGGTCTGTGCCCCAAGGTCTGTGGCTTCAAAATCATATCAAAACCTTTGGCACAAAGTTCAAGAAAATATACTATCCCCTGTTTAGTTTCGGCCATTTGAATATGCATTGTAGAATGCACTGGGCATAACCACAAACTAAATGAGATAAACTTGGAGAGGAGGCACAAATGAGCCGATTCGTTATTTTGTCGGGACCATCCTGTGTTGGCAAGGGTCCCCTCTACAGCGCATTGCGAAAATTCTATCCTGGTCTGGCCGACAGATTAAAGCAGGTAGTCCTGTACAACAGCCGTGATCCCAGACCCGGAGAGCAGGAAGGCGTGGATTACTATTTCCGATCCCGGGCGAAAATCGAAGAACTCGCGAAAAAGTCCGGATTGACATCTGCTATCGTTCGGGGAGATTTACAAGCCATCGAGGCGGCCAGTATTCGAGCGATTCTTGACCAAGGTCAAGACGCGTTTTTTGAAGGCAATCCTTTTATACCGGCCCAACTGAGTGAATTAAGCGAGTTACAGGAAATTCCGACCCTGAGGGTGTTTCTTTCTCCACTATCCCAGGACGAGATTCTGTTCCTTAAAGATCCGCAACAGCGGACCAATCTTGAAAAATTACTAACGGATATCATGCGAAGGAAATTATTGCGCCGCACCAAACGCCAAAAAATCAATCTTTCGCTAAAAGACCTGGAAAACATCGAAAAACGTGTGGCGAGTGCGATTGTAGAATTGAGGGAAGGCTGGAAGTTTGATTATGTCATTCCCAACCACGACGGCGAAGACAGCGAGCACTGGGATGCGTTTTATTACCCCATCGGAGATGCACGTAAAGCACTGCTGGCATTTGCCGCCCTGCTCCGGGGCGAGACCCCCCCTGGTGTGGAAAAATGGGAAAAAGATCTGGTACCCCAACCCGGACAAGCCGGAATTGAAGATTGACGATTGACGATTTGTGGTTTCAGGTGTCAGGTTTCGGCCCGCCCTGGTGCGATATGACGGATTCTCACTGTCCGCTGCAAGAGATCCCAATATTGTCCTATCTTCCAGATTCATACAAGGTTAGGTCTGGGCCAGGGGTGTCGGGAAGGCGAGTCGCTAAATCCTGAACATTGACACCTGAAATCTTAAGTTTCTGACAACATGTTGTCAGATAAAGGCCCCTAAGGGCCTAAACCATCAGCTAAGCTGGTGCTCCAAGTTTTGCCCTGTGAATGGGATATTGATCGTCGAAAATCAGAGGAAGTATGCAAGCGATAATACCGCGCTATGAGTTTCGGGCATTCGCCCAAAATTTTGGGCTGGCAGAAGAAAAAATACGCAAACTTTCCAAATTGGATAAATTCCGGGAAAGCTCTGAGATTTACATCTTATCTAACGGCAATAATGAGAATAATATAAAAATTCGCTACGATACATTGGATATTAAGGTCTTCGTAAAAGAAGAAAAAGGCCTCCAGCAATGGAAACCCCGCATGCGGGCAGAATTTCCCATGAAAATGGAGGTTCTCCGCGATGACGTATTTCCCGCGCTGAATACAGCTGTTCCGGAGTTTAATCGATCCGGATATACCCTTGAGCAATTTCTTGAAGACATCATGATGCCACATCCGGAACTGGCTTTAGCGCGGGTATTCAAACGCCGCTTTGGTTATACGATCAACGGTTGTATCAGTGAAATTGCAGAACTGCTCATCAACGGGGCAGCCATCAAAACCATTGCGTTAGAATCCGCGGATATCGAGACGGTACTGAAGGTCAAGCAAAAGCTGGGATTGTACGAATATGAAAATGTGAATTATTTGCTGGCAATCAAACGAATTTTGGGTATGGAACCCCCTGGGGATTAAATGCAATGCCCAATTAATTCGAAGTATTGGAGTACTGGAGTGTTGGAGTAATGGCTAAAGGATTGACGCCTTTCTTTTCACCACTCCAGTACTCCAGGACCTAGACTTTCAAGAAATTTTGGCAACCCTTAATTTACCTTTTTATTGGTTATAGTACCGAAAAATAACCTTCTGAGAATGATATGGCCAAGGAAATATTTTGGCAACCCTTAATTTACCTTTTTATTGGTTATAGTACCGAAAAATAACCTTCTGAGAATGATATGGCCAAGGAAATAGAAAGAAAATTTCTTGTAAAAGAGGGGACCTGGCGCCAGGCAAAAGGAACTCAATATCGCCAGGGGTATTTAAATAGTGCAAAGGAGCGAATTGTGCGTGTGCGCACCATCGAGGATAAGGGCTACCTGACCATCAAAGGCCTTACCGTAGGGGCGTCCCGCATGGAATTCGAATATGAAATTCCCCGGCAGGATGCCGATACATTGCTGGGCATCTGTGAAAAGCCACTCATTGAGAAAAACCGATACAAGTTAGAGCATGGCGGCTTTGTTTGGGAAGTCGATGAGTTCTTTGGAGAAAACCAAGGGTTAATTGTCGCTGAATTGGAATTGGAGGGCGAAGATCAATATTTTCCCAAACCGAATTGGGTCGGGGAAGAAGTAACCGCTGACCCCCGTTATTTCAACTCCAATCTGATAAAAAATCCATATACAAAATGGTAGTTATCCCGCAGGTGTTTACTGGTTCGAGGTTCACCGTTCAGCCTGCGACGAGCCCTTCGGCTGTGAAGTCGAGTCGGGGTGCCTTTCTATAGGCCTTTGAGGGCCTTTTTCTGGCAGCATGTTGTCAGAAAATGAAGGTTTCAGGTGTCGGGTGTCAGGGAAAGGAAATGTTAGATACTCTTGTGAAACTTTCCAGAATGACGATTGACGAATTGTGGATGTCGCTTCGCTCTGCTTTTTTTAAAAAATAAAATAGATAGAATACATTCCTTCGACATTCATGATTCGATATTCGCTTTTATACCATAAATCTTCAATTTTCAATCTTCGATCTTCAATTCCTGACAAGTAGATTTAAAGATAAGGAGAAAAAAATGGCAAAAAAAGAAAAGCTGCTTTGCAAATGGAAGGAAGATGATATAAATAAAAAATTTGATAAATTCAGTGATATTGTCAGAAATCCAAAATTCGTATGTAAAAAGTGCGGCAGAGTGGCTGACAAAAAAAAATGGTTGCACAAACCGGCTACACTATGATACCGACATTCGTTAGAACTCAAGTCGTCTTGCCCATCTGCCATTGAAGGCAAATCATGAAAACCATCTATCTGGTCAGACATGCCAAATCAAGTTGGAAGTATCCTAACTTGGATGATTTCGAAAGGCCCCTGAACAAGCGAGGCCGCAAGAGTGCCCCGTTTATGGGGTCAATCCTTAAGAAATTAAAAGTGGCACCGGATCTCATTTTATCCAGTCCGGCCAACAGAGCTGCCATGACGGCAAGGATTATTGCCGATAAGATCAGTTATCCTCTTGAGAAAATCTGCTACAGCGAAAGCATTTATGGTTTCAGTGCGAATGACCTCATCGACGTTATCAAACATTTAGACGATGAAGTAGATAAAGCGATGCTCATCGGTCATAATCCGGCCTTAACCGACCTGGCCAATTATATCGGTGACCAGCCGATCAGCAATATCCCAACCAGCGGAATCTTTTGTGCTGATCTAGATATCCCATCATGGGCTAAAATTAGCGATAACTGCGGTAAATTTAAGTTCTTTGAGTTTCCTAAGAAGCATGCTTGAAGATTGACTATTTTCATTTGAATATAAAACCACTTTTTTTTAATAGCCGATATTCAGTAATCAATCGTCAATCCGTGGCAAGCTTTGGCTAAAACACCCTAACAAAAAAGGAGGAGGATACGATGGCAAAAAAGAAGGAAGAAAAAAAGAAAAAGGACAAGAAAAAAGCTAAGAAGAAAGACAAAAAAGGGAAAAAAGGGAAAAAGAAATAGAGGTTTTTCCCGACGAACCTAAACTTCAAGGGCAATCCGGCCTATTCGGCTGGATTGCCTTCTTTATGCTCGAGAACATAGTTCATTTAGGATTGCATAACCAAACAGTGTTGGTTAACAGAAATTATCCTTGTAATTCTACGCCCGTCATTAAACAATCCTCCAGGCAGACTAGCTACCTAATAGATGCCAATCGTTCGGCCTTGAGGCTCTAAGCAGGTTATCCAATGGAACCTATTTTAAAAAAATCCAGCCGCAGGCATAACGGTGGGCTATGCTCGAAATTGCCTGAATGCTTAATTCCGCCTCAAAAAATTAATATTGACAATATAGTCCGCTTTCGTTATCCGGATGTATATTTTCGGCGCATAGTTGACGCCTCAGCATATTGGGTTTCAGCTGATACAAAATATGCAATTCTCGTCTAATAGGCACTGAAAAAGCAACTTCCTATCTTTAAGGCACTTTGCTTTTAATTAATAGCTGCCTCGCAAAAATCGCTACCCGGCAGCATACGCATCAGCAAATGAAAATGATTGCCCCTGCAGTAAATGCTCAGAATATCGACAAGGTAAGGTCAGCGGAATTTCTAAATTAATTCAACATAATTGTCTCTGATGTTTTTCCTTTTTCATTGTGGAGCGCCCCCATTTCTTGTATTTGATATAATACCTTATTCTTTAATAATTACAAGGAGGTTAATGTGTCATGAAAACCACCAGTCCATTGGCCAGTTTGATGCGGCAATCCCCTTTCAAACCGGTGCAGGAGCACATGCGGATCGTATCTCGTTGTGTGGCAGAGATGCAACCCTTGTTTGATGCGATGATTAAGAAAGACCAGGAGCAGATTAACGCCCTGGCCGTAAAAATAGGGGAGCTGGAAAGCGAGGCCGATTCGATCAAAAATGAGTTTCGCCTACACATGCCCAAGAGGGTTTTATTTGCGGTCGCCCGCAGAGACCTGCTGGCTCTCATCCAACAACAGGATATCATTGCCGATACTGCTGAAAAAATTGGTCAAATTGTAACCCAGCGTGTCATGGAAGTTCCCGAATCGATTGAAGAACATCTCCTTAATTTGATTCAATGTACAACCGATATTTGTTCCCAGGCAGCAGCAATGATTGAACAGCTGGATGAACTGTTAGCCGTTGGCTTTGGCGGTAAACAATCGGATCTCGTTTCTGAAATGATCACAAACGTGAAGCGCAGCGAACATAACATCGATTTTTTGATAAGAGACCTTAACCGCGCACTCTTTTCCATTGAAGACCAATTGAGTCCGGTGTCGGTGGTGTTTTGGTATAAATTGATCGAATTGATCGGTGAGATTTCCAATCAGGCCGAAAACATGGGGGACCGTTTAATGCTGTTCATCGCCCGTTAGCGGAAAGGAAATAAAATGGAAATCATTGCAGTGTATGGTACGGCCATGGTTGTCATGGCGATGATATTCGGGCTTTTCATGACCTGGGGTGTCGGTGCCAACGATTTAGCCAATGCCATGGGGACCTCTGTGGGCGCCGGCGCCGTTACAGTCAAACAAGCCATCGGAATCGCCATCATTTTTGAATTCCTCGGCGCAGTCTTGGCGGGAGGGCATGTGACCCAAACGATTCGCAAAGGGATCATCGATCCCACTCCAATTATCA
>CALZJV010000545.1 GCA_945787595.1 uncultured Desulfobacterales bacterium
ATCTTTCAGGTAAAACAAAGTGTTGGCTCCTTTGAATATTATTAATTCGGCAACAAACTATAAGGCGGCTAATTTTAATTGTCAATCCTTATTTATTTGGAATTTAGCAAAAGTTCGGCCACCGAGACCCGAAGGCACAAAAAATGGAATTCTGTCAGCTTTTATGTGTGTGTCAGCAAAACCGTTGATGAGGTATATGATCATCAAACCAGCAATTTGAAATGTTGAATTTCCGTTTACAGGCGAGGGAGATATATGATAATCGCATCTAAATTCTCGCATTAAAATAGTACCTGAGTTATACACGAGGGTCGCCTCTGGTCGCGAGCGTCCAGTCTGATCGTGGAAGAAACTTTGATGTTATTTGCTCAGCCACAAAGACACCAAGGCACTAAGATTACAGTTAAATTTATTGTTTCCTTCCCCAGAATAGATCTAATGATTCAAAACACATATCTTCACTTCGTGTCTTTGTGCCTTAGTGGCAAAACTGTTATTTTGAATGTTTCATATTAAGTCGGGGGAAACGATCACGGAAATTGTAATTAATAAAAATGAAAGGATTTTTAAAAATGCGACGTAAACACTCCGAAGTAACGGACATAAAAGAAATTGATCGTATTTTGTCTTTGACCAATATCGGTCGTTTAGCCACCAACGGGCAGGACGGTTATCCGTATGTCACGCCGCTGAATTTTGTTAGTCTGGAAGGAAACATCTATTTTCATTGCGCTCCCAAAGGCGAGAAACTGGACAATTTGAGGCGGGACCCCCGCGTTTGTTTTGAAGTAGATGTACCGCTCTCATACCTGGATATCGGTCTGGATCCAAGTCGTCCGATCTGTAACCTGCACCAGTATTACCATTGCGTCATAATACGCGGTACGGCTTCTGCCGTAGAAGACAGTACCCTGAAAGTTACGGCACTCAATGCCCTGATTGGCAAACATGAAAAAACCGAAAATTTTACGCCGGTCACCGACGATATGTCCGCCTATAAAGCCTGTCAAGTCATCGAGATCAAACCTGTTTCGGTCACCGCGAAGAGCGATCTGGGCCAAAATGTACCGGAAGAAAATAGAAAAACGATCGCGCAATACTTATTCAAACGCAATCAACCCGGTGACCGCGAGGCTGTTGTTGCTATGGGATATGATTTTAAGTAAGAAACGGAACTAACAACTCCAGATATCGTTGATTGGTTGATTAGTTGATTGGTTGATTGGTTAAGTGGTTGTAAATGTTGATTTATCCCATATTTACAAAATAATTGGCCACTTCATGTTTCAAAAGAAAGGACAATTAGGACACAGATGAACACGGATTAAAAATAAAGTTTGTTTCGTCTTCGGCGAGAAAGGACACATAGCAAGCAGGAGGCTACGTATGTCTGGACATGGCTCCGCCGCAGGCGGTTTGTACTAATCTGCGTTTATCTGTGCAAATCTGTGTCCCAAAAGTTTTTAAACAACAATCGTAACATTCTGAAATTATGACTATAATTTACCTAATCAACCATTCAACCAGTAAACTATTCAACAAGGTCTGAACCCGGGAGGTGGATGTGTCGGCAAATTCGAACTTCATGATTAGACCCGCTATAGAAGAAGACGCAGCGGTTATTTACTCTTTGATAAAAGAGCTGGCTGAATATGAACATCTTTCCCACGAAGTTATCGCGTCGGTGAATGATATCCGCAAAACCCTCTTTGGTAATCGCCCGTTTGCAGAAATACTGATAGGAGAGTATGAGGGGCTTGCGATCAGCTTCGCGCTGTTTTTCTATAATTATTCTACGTTTCTTGGCAAACCTGGAATATATCTCGAAGATCTCTATGTACAGCCGGAGCATCGGGGCAAAGGCTTCGGCAGCAGGATGTTGGCCCATATCGCCGCATTGGCCAAAGAGCGAAACTGCGGTCGCTTCGAATGGTCGGTTTTAAACTGGAACACACCGGCGATCAGGACCTACGAAAAGCTCGATGCTATTCCCATGAAAGAATGGATTTTATATCGTTTAAGCGGTGAGGCGCTGGACAGGCTGGCGGATAAAAGCGGGTAGCAGCATCTCTACTTTGTCACCTTATCAGAGCAACATATTGTATTCGAATTTCAAAAGGTTATAATTTTAATTGAGAAAATGAGCTAAAATTTGAAATGAACTAAAATGAGCTAAAATTGTGGTATTCTGTCGATTTTATAAAAAAGATAGAGCGCAGCGTTTCCTTAATTTTAGTCATTTTAGGCAATTTAGGTCACTTTAGGCATTTATTTATTCCGCTTTCTCAGCCTGTTATAACGAGGGACTGAAGCAAGGATAAATATGACATAGTAGAAATAATCATATCAGTTTACAAAGATTTGTCATTGTGCCATATATTTCAAAGAGAGGCACAGGCCTGAAATTAAAGTCTATTTGCGTTAATTACCTATAATGCTTAAAGAACTTTCCATTCGCAATTTTGCCATCATCGACGATCTAAAAATCAATTTCTCCGCCGGCCTTACCATCTTAAGCGGGGAAACCGGTGCCGGCAAATCGATTATCCTCAATGCCGTCAATCTGCTGCTCGGAAACAGGGCCTCGGCCGATCTTGTGCGCACCGGTGCTGAGACCGCCGAGCTGGAAGGACTGTTTCAAATTTCTCAAACCGGAAGTATTGCCGAATCCCTGTCCGTGTACGGCTACGACCCGGCTGAAGAGCTTTTGATCAGAAGAACTATCTCACGCTCCGACGGAAACAAGGTATATGTTAACGGCCGCCTGGCGACCATCGGTCTTCTAAATAAAATCACCGAAAATCTGGCCAGTATCTCCGGCCAGCATGCCCACCAGGGCCTTTTGAAAGAAGAGCAGCACCTGCTGATACTTGATCAATTCGGGGGATTGATGGCGTTGCGCCAACAAACCTATGACACCTACCATCAGATTCTGCCGTTAGTTGAAAAGCTCCACAGACTGAATACCCTCAGGCAACGCCAGGCCGAACAGATCGAACTGCTGACCTTTCAGAAAAAAGAAATCATCGCAGCCAACCCGATCCTGCAGGAAGACACCGGGCTGGAAAATGAACGATTGCGTCTGAGAAATGCGGAAACTCTCTATCAGACCGTTTACAGCAGCATTGAAGAACTTTACGGAGCGTCGGGATCCGTCATCGAACGAATCTTAGAAGTAAATAAAAATCTCACAAATGCCGGGCGGATCGATTCACAGCTGGCGGCAAAGGCTGATTCCCTGGGCACAGCTGTTTATCAAATCGAAGACCTCGTTGAAGAACTGCGCTCACATCTGAGCCTGATAGAAATGGATGAACAGAGGCTTGAAACTGTTGAAGAACGGCTGGACACGCTCAACAAGCTCAAACGTAAATACGGAGGTTCGATTGAAGCTGTTTTTTCCCAATTGGAGACAATCGAGCAAGAGCTTTCCAAGGTAGAGAACATCAGCGAACAAATTAAGGAAGTAGAGGATAAACTTTGCAAATTACACGCCCAATTGAAGCGCAGATCAATGCAGCTTACGAAAAAAAGGAAAAAAGCGGCTGAAATTTTCGCACTGAAGGTGGTCGAAGAATTAGACTCTCTCAATATGTCAAATACAGATTTTGCGGTGATCCTGCGTCCCATTGCAACCAAAGAGAAAATAAGCATTTATCTGAAATCCGACCATAATTCCATCACTGAAACCGGAGCAGACCGAGCCACTTTTATGATCGCACCAAACCCGGGGGAGGAATTAAAACCATTGGCCGGCATTGCTTCCGGTGGTGAGCTTTCCAGGGTGGTGCTGGCATTAAAAGCCATCCTGGCTGAGACCGGAGCGGTGGAAACCATCGTATTTGATGAAGTGGATGCCGGTATCGGAGGCATTACGGCCGAAGTGGTCGGCCGTAAACTCTACCAACTGGCGCGCCATCACCAGATTATTTGTATTACTCACCTGCCTCAGATCGCAAAATTCGGGGAGGGTCATTTCAGCATTACCAAGCAGGTTACCGCAGGCAGAACACAAACTGCCATCAAGTCGCTAAGCAAAGAAGATCGTTACCGTGAGATCGCCAGGATGTTGGGCGGTGAGAAAATCACCCAGACGACACTAGACCATGCCCGGGAATTGCTGGAGAAGTAAAATCAGTATTTAGCAAATGACATACCCAATAATATCAATATGTGATATGGAAAACAGATTGATTCGGAGGTACAAAAAGAATGCCTAAGACACTGAGCATCAAACAGCTTTTGGTTCTGATTTTCTCAATCACAGGTCTATTTTTGATAACGGGATGTGTATCAAGCGATCAGAAGGCAGCAAAATCCACCGTAATTGCGCCCGACGTAAATATTTTGCGTGTCGGGGTTACGCCAAATGCACCGCCACTGATTTTCAAACAGGGAAAAAAGGTCGTCGGTCTGGAGGCTGATTTTGCAAGAGAATTTGCAAAATACTTAGGAAAATCCCTGCGATTCGTTGAGCTTGAATGGGA
>CALZJV010000546.1 GCA_945787595.1 uncultured Desulfobacterales bacterium
TTTTCTTTGGGCAGACCTCCGAGATATTCGGCAATATCGTCATTGGTAATTTTTTTAGCCTCTTCCAGGGAGAGACCTTTTACCATTTCAGTCAGTGCAGAGGACGATGCAATCGCACTGGCGCATCCAAAGGTTTGAAATTTTGCATCTTTGATCTTGCCGTTTTCATCCAGCTTAAAATATAAGGTCAGTGCATCACCGCATGATAGGGATCCGACTTCTCCCACGCCATCCGCATCCTCGATCACACCGACATTGCGTGGATTGAGGAAGTGATCTTTGACCTTGTCTGTATATTCCCACATAGCATCCTCCTGCCTGGATCAAATTTTGTAACCAAGCGACATATCGTTAATATTAGTGAGCAGAGCATTCTGCATCTAAGTTAATCATCTAATTTTAAAAAGGGAACTCGAACCTAACAATAATGACAAAAGTTAAGCTGTCAAGGCAGGTTTGATGTTGTCTATGGCTTGAGGTTGCTGCCTTTTCGGGGGCTTGTCTTATATTGGGGCCGGCACCATAAATATTGTCTATAGGTCTTTTCATATGGCTTGGTGCAGGAACGTTTTTCAGACAGGGGGGATGCCTGATTGGGGATCGTAAAGGCCTCAAAATCGCAATTACACGCTTGAAATCTGTATTCATAAAACGGCATAGACAACTTCGCATTGTTTGTTTATACTGTAGGTGCGAAAAGGGAAAACATTAAACGGGAAAGTACTAAAAATATGTAAAATTTTCAAAACTCAGGGAGGTAACTCATGAAATCCGCAAAAGTTAGAAGGGCCGTATTTGCGGGAAGCTGGTATCCCTCCAGCGCTTCCGAATGTGAGAGGGAAATCACCGGTTTTCTCACGGAAGGCAGGAAACTCAATCCGCCGGGCAGGACACTGGTGGGCGGCATTGTGCCTCATGCCGGGTGGTACTTTTCAGGCAGCATCGCCTGCAATGTGATCAACTGCGTGAAAGGTCAAGACACGGCCGATGTGGTGGTGGTATTCGGCATGCATCTTCACGCCGATTCTCCCTGCTATATCATGACTGAAGGTGCCTGGGAAACGCCCTTCGGTGAGATTCAGGTGGAAGAAACACTGGCCTCCGAACTTGCTGAAAGATTTCCTTTTACAATTGAAACCCCAACCCGTTTTACCCAGGATAACACGGTTGAACTTCAGCTGCCCTTTATCAAATACTTTTTCAAAGACACCAAAGTCGTGGCAATGGGTGTGCCGCCACATAAGAATTCCCTGAAAATCGGCTGCACAGTTGCTGAGATTTCAAAACGTCTGGGGCTGCGGGTAAAGGTATTCGGATCCACCGACCTGACTCATTATGGCACCAACTATGGGTTTGTATCAAAGGGCACTGGGAAAAAGGCTGTGGACTGGGTTCGTCACGAAAACGATCGCCGGGTTATCGATGCGATGCTGGCGCTGGAGCCTGAAAAAATCATCGCCGAGGCCAGGACGCGCCAGAATGCCTGCTGTGCCGGAGCCGCCGCCACCGCCATAGAAACCGCCAAACACCTGGATGCAAATCAGGCTGATGAGCTTTTCTATGCCACCAGCTATGACAAATCACCGGGGGACAGTTTTGTGGGGTATGTGGGTATTGTGCTGTAGCAGAAGACAGATGGCAGAAGACAGATGACAGATGGCAGAAGACAGATGACAGATGGCAGAAGACAGATGACAGATTACAGATAACAGATAACGGAAGACAGAGGGAGTTGATTTCGGGATGCGGAATGGGGAATGCGGCCTCCGGCCCATAGGGGCCTATGCCTACGCCCCGGTGGGAAGACGGAAAATAAGGTTAGAAGCATAGAGCATGGGGCAGGGGGCAAAGAGAGGAATAAGGAAGCTGGGAAGCAGGGAGGTTGGGAAGCTAAAAGCTATATAAGCTCAAGGCTCAAAGGAGGGTCTTCGACCGTTGGGGGTGTGAGGTTAGAGGTTGGAGGCAGAAAAGGGATAATTTCCATTTTTCCTCAATCAACTAATCAACGAATTAACCAATCAACCACAACCGGAGAGATCAATGAACGATAAATTTTACTTGTTGACAGCCCTGGCCGCGGCCATTGATGCAGGCCATGCTATTCTGGATGTTTACAGATCGTCTGATTTCAAGGTAGAAGAAAAGGCTGATAAATCTCCTCTCACTCTGGCGGACAAACGCTCCCATGAAACAATTGTCGAGCGTCTTGAGAAAACGGATATTCCGGTCTTAAGCGAGGAAGGAAAAGATATCCCCTATGAGAAGAGAAAAAGATGGGAGACCTACTGGCTCATTGATCCCCTGGACGGAACCAAAGAATTCATCAAAAAAAACGGTGAATTTACCGTGAATATTGCAATAATTCGCGATAGAAAACCGGCGGCGGGAGTCATTTATGCGCCTGACAAAAACCTTCTTTATTTTGCTTTAAACGATCTGGGATCCTTTAAGGCAGATTCCATTGACGGTATTGAATCGATAAATCGTCAGGCAGCCGGTTCGGCTGCCGGGAGCGCAGCAGAGGCCATGGAAAACATAATTGATGCCGCAACAATCTTACCGGCCAGCTATTCAACTAAGCGCCCATTTACCATCATCGGTAGTCGTTCCCACGCTTCACCCGAGTTGGAAGAAGTTGTGGAAGAGAAACGGCAGGAGCACGGTGAGGTTGAATTTATTTCCGCCGGGAGCTCTCTTAAACTTTGTCTGGTTGCCGAAGGTAAGGCGGATATCTACCCGCGAACAGGGCCGACCATGGAATGGGATACGGCTGCCGGGCAGGCCATTGCTGAAAATGCCGGGTGCCAGGTTTTGCACTACGACACGAATGAACCGCTGGTCTATAATAAGGAGAACCTGCTGAATCCGTGGTTTGTGGTTTTGCGTTGAGCTAGTTGGGAAAATAATAGTTGAAAGGAATGTGAATGGAAAAAACATCAAAAATCTATGTTGCCGGGCACCGTGGTCTTGTGGGATCGGCCATTGTGCGCAAACTGAGGGTGGAAGGTTACACCAATATTATTACACGGACACATGGAGAGCTTGATTTGACCCGACAGGGCCGGGTAGAAAATTTTTTCAAAACAGAAAAGCCGGATTACGTATTTCTGGCAGCCGCAAAAGTCGCCGGTATCTGGGGCAACAATATATATCCGGCGCAGTTTATTTACGAAAACATCACCATCCAAACCAACATCATCCATGCATCCTATCTTCATGAAGCTCAAAAGCTGTTATTTTTGGGGAGTTCCTGTATTTATCCCAAACTTTGTCCCCAGCCTATCAAAGAAGAATTCCTTCTATCTGGTTACCTGGAATCCACCAATGAACCTTATGCCATCGCTAAAATTGCCGGTATAAAAACGTGCCAGTCCTACAACCGCCAATACAAAACCCGGTATATCAGTGTGATGCCCAACAATTTATACGGACCCAATGATAACTTCAGCCTGGAAACCTCCCATGTGCTTCCGGCGCTGATTCGCAAATTCCACCTGGCGAAACTGGCGGCGGCAGGAGATTGGGAAGGGGTCCAAAAAGATGAAGCCGCTTGCGGGCTCATCCCTGCTGATATAAAAACTTCTATAGGTCTGGATCCCATCACCAATCAACCAATCAACCAGTCAACCCATCAACCATCTGTAATACTCTGGGGCACGGGCTCCCCCCGGCGCGAGTTTTTGCATGTGGATGATCTGGCCGATGCCTGTCTGTTTTTGATGAATCATTACGATGAATCGGAACTTATCAATATCGGCTGGGGCAAGGATCAAACCATTCGAGAGCTAGCGGAAATAATTTCCAAAATCGTGGGGTTTAAAGCACCCATAAAATGGGATTCCGGCAAACCGGACGGAACCCCTCAGAAGCTTTTGGATGTCTCGAGATTAACAGAAAAAGGCTGGCGGGCGAAAATTGGTCTGGCGGAGGGGATACGGGAAGTGTATCGGTGGTATTTGGGTGAGACGGCTTAGATGGTTAAGACGGTTAGGGTCGTTGGGACCAAAGAAAGAAGATAAGAAGTTAAGAAGATAAGAAAATCAGAGGGTTAACAATGACACATTAAAACCTCTCGAGATTTCGCTTATGGTCATTAAAAGCAGAATTTTTCGGCTTTATTTTCCATTGAATTTAGCATTGCAATGATTTCCTCATATTCCCCATCGAGATTTTCAAAGGTAGCCTGTTCTATATATTCGCAGGCGAGACTGAACTCTAACCAGCATTGAGTCTCTGATGCCTCTTGCATTGAATCTGTGACTTTGTTTTTGAATACGGCAATATATCGCCTTTTTCTCCAGGCTTCAGAAAGGTTGGAGCAAACAGATCGAGAAGCCCTTCTTATTTGATCCACCAATGAATATCTTTCCTCAGAAGGGAATTCTTTTGTCAACTGAAATATGGTCATCGCTGCCTTAAACGCTCGTCGGTACACTAAAAGATCACGAAAGTGCCTTATATCTTTCTCTCACCTTCTTACCCTCTTACCTTCTCATCTTCTCATCTTCTTCTTTTGCGCTTTCAGGATCCTGGCCCAGGTGTCGCGCAAGGTTACGGTTCGATTAAATACCAGGGCAGCTGGATTTGAGTCTTTTGCATCCACACAAAAATACCCCAGGCGTTCAAACTGGTATCGGCTTGATGGTTTTGCTGGGGCCAGCGAGGGTTCAAGCTTGCAGTCGTTTAGTATCTCAATGGATTTAAGATTTAAAAAAGCGGTAAAATCTTTGCCTGCTTCGATCTCATTGGGGTTTTCCTTTGCGAACAGATGATCGTAGAGACGGACCTGCGCGTTAATGGCGTGGTTGGCCGACACCCAGTGGATGGTGCCTTTTACTTTACGACCGTCGGGCGCATCACCCCCACGGGTGGCCGGGTCATAGGTGCAGTGAAGTTCAATGACCTCTCCCGTTTCGGGGTCTTTGATGACATCCACACAAGTGATGAAATAGGCGTAACGTAGACGTACTTCACGACCGGGAGCCAGGCGGAAGAATTTCTTGGGTGGGTCTTCCATAAAATCGTTGCGCTCGATATACAATTCTCGCGAGAATGGCACATTCCGGGTTCCCATGGACGGATCTTCCGGATTGTTGATAGCCGCCAATTCTTCTTCCTCATTTTCCGGGTAGTTAGTGATGACAACCTTCAAAGGGCGCAGTACACCCATTACCCGGGGGGCATCTTTGTTCAAATCTTCGCGGACGCAGTACTCCAGCAAGGCCATGTCGACCATGCTGTCGGCTTTGGCCACGCCGATACGGTCGCAGAAGTTGCGGATGGCTTTGGGTGTATATCCCCGCCGACGCAGACCGGAAATGGTCGGCAGGCGCGGATCATCCCAGCCGGAAACGTGACCGTCTTCAACCAAGCGGATGAGCTTTCGCTTGCTTAAGACGGTAAAGCTTAAATTCAAGCGGGCAAATTCGATCTGCTGCGGGTGACAGTCAACTTCAAGGTGGTCTAATACCCAGTCGTAAAGCTCGCGATTGGACTCAAATTCCAGGGTGCAATTCGAATGAGTGATCCCTTCAATAGAGTCGGACAGGCAGTGGGTAAAATCGTACATCGGATAGATGCACCAGATATTTCCGGTACGATAATGGGTCACATGTCTGATACGGTATAAGGTGGGGTCACGCATGATCATATTGGGGGATGCCATATCAATTTTGGCCCGCAGCACATGCTCCCCATCCTTGAATTCGCCGGCTCGCATGCGTTCGAAGAGATCCAGATTTTCTTCAATTGAGCGGTTCCGGAAGGGGCTGTTCCTGCCGGGCCGGGTTAACGTCCCGCGGTATTCCCGGATTTCCTCAGCGCTCAAACTGTCTACATAAGCCTTGCCGGCTTTGATTAGCTGTACGGCATATTCAAAAAGCTGCTCAAAGTAATCGGAAGCGTAATATTCGCGATCCTGCCAGTCGAATCCCAACCAGCGGACATCATCTTTAATCGAAGCGACATACTCAATGGATTCTTTGCTCGGATCGGTATCGTCGTAGCGCAGGTTGCAAAGTCCGTTGTATTCGGCAGCCAGTCCGAAATTCAGGCAGATCGATTTGGCGTGTCCAATGTGCAGATAACCGTTGGGTTCCGGTGGAAAACGGGTAATCACTTTGCCGTCGTTTTTGCCGATTTTTAAGTCTTCCTCGATGATATGTTTGATAAAGTTTGTCGACGTCGCAGTTTCGGCTGAATTTTTTGTTTTGGGATTGGGATTGGGTGTTTTCATATTCAATCTGTTATAATTCCGAAGGCCTCGGCAATATCATCCGGCAGTTGGTCAAAATTATCCGCTATTTTTATTTAGCCCTTCAAAGCACCGGGTTGACGGGATTCCTCACGGCGTTCGAAGCGGGCCAGCTTGGCGACAGGTTTACCGGATTTAGCGATAATGATTTCCTCTCCAGCGAGCACTTTTTCAATGAGGGCTGAAAAGTGAGCCTTTGCCTCTGTAATATTGGTAATATACATCGGGATAATCTCCTTATATAAACTGACCAGACCAGATCTGTTTGTCAAGGGATATTTCCTAAAGATATGAAATTCGGCGGAATTCCGAATTGAGCTAAAAGAGACAAGATTAAATCAGGGCCAGGTTAAAACGCTAGCCGAACTTGCCCGCAAACTCGAGATTTCCAAAGCCAGGCCCTCCCTCTCTCCGAGCTGTAGGCTCTACCCTCCGGGGCGTAGTTTCTACGGGACGGAGTCGAGCTGGAAGCCGGGCTGTAGGCCTACTCTCCGACCCGTAGGCTCGGGTCTACGAGCCGGAGGCGGGGCCGGAAGCTTGACCCGGATCTATACTACGCTGCAGAGCTGCGAATAATACCCCGTTGGAACCCGTTTAACGGGTGGCCGTGGATTCAGAAATACGTTGGAATCCAGTGGCTAATGGGGCACATGCATGATGTTGAAGACTTGTGTATGCAATATGCAATCGGACACTTCACGAACTAAGGCAAGAGGTCTTCAGTTTTGATATCAAATCCACAACACCTCCGCCTATGATTATGTCACCGATCCGATTACCCCCTTGGATTCCTGCCTTTCAATAAAAACCGGCGAAAGGTGAGCTGCTGACGTATATCCAAATTAGTCAAAACAACGGCCATTTCCCGATGGAATTCTGTTTGACAGGGCATCCTCCTTCCGATAATTATAAACACATCGACCATAAAAACTGCATGTTCCCATATCTCACCCACACAGGATAGGCGGTTAGAATTCATTACAAATAATTTTATTAACAACAGGCGATATTATCATGGCAGAAAAACCGACTTACCGGGAATTGGAGCAAAGAATCAAGCATTTAGAAAGGGAAGTTTTTAAATATGTGCGCAAGGAAAAGCAGTTTAATGAAAAGCGCCAATTGCTTGAATACAGCCATATAAGGCGCACCATAAGCCTGATGAAAATTAACGAGGAACTGAATAGAGAGATTAAAAAACTGAATCGATCTGATACAGAAGAATTGGGGCTGGTTTCTCATAGACTTAAAGAACGAATCAAAGAATTAAATTGTCTCTATGATATCTCAAGTTTTAGGGATGCTACTGATTTTTCACTGGA
>CALZJV010000547.1 GCA_945787595.1 uncultured Desulfobacterales bacterium
AGGCCAGCGCCGCTATCTGGAAAGCCTGGCACCCTACGTCCGTCAGTATATGAAAATCCTGGAACGGCCGGATGTCGATCTTGTCACCGGCCTGGCTCCAACGGTGGCCATAGAACAGCGAAGCAGCTATGCCAGCCGCCGATCTACCGTGGCCACCCTTACCGAAATCTACCATTACCTGAGACTGCTGTACAGCAAACTGGGAATACAGCACTGTCCGGGTTGCGGCCGTAGATTGACAGCCCAAAGCCGGTCCGCCATCGTTGATCAGATCCGCCGGCGTTATCCCGCTGGAGTAGCCACGGTGCTGGCACCCAAAGTTTTCGGTCGCAAGGGCTTTCACAAAGACGTGTTTTCCCGGGCCCTGAAAAAAGGAATAAAAAAGGCCCGCATTGACGGCAATATTACGCCATTGAAGGAAGGCATGGCCTTGAGCCGCTATCACGAACACAACATCGATCTGGTCATCGGACGCCTGCCGGCGGTTGATCTGGCAACGCTGGTAGACCTGGCTCTGAAAGAGGGGGGCGGCAGCCTGGTGATGCTAGATCGTCGCGGCAACGAAGACGTGTTCAGTTTACACGGCATTTGTTCAACCTGCGGCATCGGTCTAGAGAGCCTTGATCCCCGCCTGTTTTCCTTTAACAGCATGCAGGGTGCCTGTGCTGAATGTGGCGGCCTCGGAACAGTCGGCGGGCCGGAGGATGAAGCGAATGCCGGCATGAAGATCTGCCCCCAATGCGGCGGCAGCCGCTTGAAGCCCCAGGCCCTGGCAGTCAAAGTCAATCAATATACCATCTGGGATCTGGTGAAAAAACCGGCCCGGGAAGTATTTGAGATCGTCAAAAAACTGGCCTTCAACGCCCATGAAAAACCGGTAGCCGAACCCATCGTGGCTGAGCTGCTGACCCGGCTCTCCCTGCTGAATCAACTGGGGTTGTCCTATCTTTCCCTGGCCCGCAGCGGAGATACGCTATCCGGTGGAGAAGCCCAGCGCATACGCCTGGCCGCCCAACTCGGATCGAACCTGACCGGGGTCTGCTATATTCTGGATGAACCCACTATCGGCCTGCATGCCAGGGACAACCGTATCCTGATTGATGCCCTCAAGACGCTGCGGGACAGGGGCAATACAATTCTGGTTGTTGAACATGATGAAGAAACCATCCGGGCCGCCGACACCATTGTCGATCTGGGTCCCGGGGCCGGACAGGACGGCGGCCGGGTGACTGCCTGCGGCAGCCTTTCCGACTTGAAAAAAGTTCCCCTGTCGGTGACCGGAGCCCTGATTGACGGCCACCGTAAAAAAATTACATCGCGCTTGAGGCCCTACAAAAAACTGCCCGTCATCTCCCTTCAGAGGGCCGCTGTCAACAACCTGAAACGAATTAACGTCAATGTCCCCCTGGGTTGCCTGATTTGCGTCACCGGTGTGTCGGGTTCGGGAAAATCCAGCCTGCTCAAGGAGACCATCTATCGGGGTTTGCGCAACCGGCTGTTGAAGCAGCGTCGCCCGGCCGGTAAATGTCAAAATATCGCTGGGTGGCGGACACTTTCCCGCGTGCTGGAAGTGGACCACAGTCCCATTGGACGTACTCCGCGATCCGTGCCGGCATCCTACGTAGGCTTTCTATCGGACATCCGTAAACTTTTCTCCCTGACCCCCATGGCCCGTGCCAGAGGCTATTCTGCCGGCCGCTTTTCATTTAATGTTGCCGCGGGCCGCTGCGAAAACTGCAAAGGACAAGGTCGGCCCAAAGTTGAAATGAGCTTTTTGCCCGATGTGTATGTGCTCTGTGATGTCTGCCGGGGAAAACGATTCAACAGCGAAACCCTGGTTGTTCAGTATCGCGGTCGGAATATCTCGGAAATCCTTGAGATGACATTTGCCGAAGCGGCCCGCTTTTTTTCGGCCATTCCCGCCATTCGGCGGGCTGTGCAGTTCGTCTGCGACGTCGGTTTGGGATATCTATGTCTGGGACAGCCCAGCCCTACCCTGTCCGGTGGTGAGGCCCAGCGCATTAAGTTGGCTCAACAACTGGTCAAACGATCCAACGGTCACACGCTTTATGTCCTGGACGAACCCACCACGGGGCTGCACATGGCCGATGTTCAACGCTTAATCGACGTCTTCCAAAAGCTGGTGGATGAGGGCAACACTGTGGCCGTCATCGAGCACAACATGGAGATCATCCGCGAAGCCGACTATATCATCGACCTGGGACCCGAAGGCGGTGACGAAGGCGGACGGGTGGTGGCCAGCGGCTCTCCCAAAGAACTTTTAAAAGCAGTCAAAAAATCGCACACGGCAAGGTGGTTTAAGAAGTATTTGGAAGGGCATTGAGGTTGAGCGCGTCTATTAATTGTCATTTGACAGCATAAGATGCCGACGTGAGGCATCGAAGTTATTCATGAAAAAAACTGAAGTTTATTGGGAGTTGTCATGTGTCAGCGCCGCCGCTGGCCTGAAAAGTTTACCCGCCTTGAGGGCGGCCAGTCTAATCGATAAAAGAAACCTTGGCAATGTAGGTTCATACGCAGGATTGGTTAAAAAATGAACATCGAACGTCCAACATCGAATAATGAATTCTGTCAATTTAAAAAAGGCTGAACAAAGCGAATTTACCCTTCGAAATTCGACACGGCTGCTTTCGACAGGCTCAAGCCCTGATCTTGCCGAAGGGAGTCGTTCGACCCTGAGTTTTTCAACCAAGAGCTCACGACCGAAGGGCTCGTCGCAGGCTGTGGTTCGCTTGTTTTAAAATTAGCTATAGCGTAGCGTCATCAATATTGGACGTTCGATGTTCAAACTTTCCACTGTTCCGGCCAGGCGGAATCTCATACGAAGCTTCATATAAGTAGATAGTCTTTTATAAAATCGATCCGCAGGAGGCGGACCTTAAATATTCAATTTTCAATCTACAATATTCAATCCACGGGGAGCTACCATGTCCAAGAAATACGAAATCAAAACTGCCGACCTTCGATGTATTTGCGACCACCGGGTCTTCAAGTTCAAAAATACGTCGGAGATTAAACCCCTTGAAGCGGTCATCGGTCAACAGCGAGCGGTACAGGCCATCGAATTCGGGCTGAATATGAAAAGCCCCGGATACAACATCTTTGTCACCGGTGTTGAAGGTACGGGAAAATCCACCATCGTTAAAGATATCGTTACCAAACATGCGAAAACCCTGCCCGGACCGGATGACTGGTGCCTCGTCAATAATTTTAAAGATCAATTCCGTCCCAAAGCCATTGCGGTTTCATGCGGAAAAGCGGCCCAGTTCAGTAAAATAATAAATAAACTCATCGAAGATTTACAAAAAGATTTGCCTTCCGCATTCGAGAGCAAACCATACTTGAAACGACTATCCGTCATTAAAAAAAGATATGCGGATAAGCAAAACCAGCTCTTTCAGAAGATCGAAAAGTTTGCTGAGGACAACCACCTTCAAATTGTTAAATCTGAGAATGAGTTTGAAACGATTCCCCTAGTGGACGGCAAACCGTTGACCAGCGAAGATTTCACAAATCTGTCAAAAAGGAAAAAAGCTGAAATTGAAGAAAATATCCGCCTGATCCAGTCTCAAATAGCAATTGCATCCGTGGAAGTCGATAAGCTGGAATATGCTCTGCACACGGATGTGGAAAAATTGATGGATCAAACGACCCGGTCCGTAGTGAAGTCCCGTCAGGAAAAAATCAGGTCCGAATTTAAAGACAACCGGGACATCCTCAGCCATCTGGATGAGGTTGAACAGGACATCGTCGAAAACGTCAATTTGTTTATGCCCTCGCAGGAAACCGGCACCGCAGAGGAAAATATTTTTGCATCCCCTCAAAACTCCAAACTTCAGCGCTATCGTGTCAATATTTTAACAAATCAGGAATCGGTAAAGGGATCGCCGGTTATTTTCGAAACCAATCCCACCTATCACAACGTTATGGGTCGCATCGAAAAACGAGCTTATATGGGAACGGTGACCACGGACTTCACCATGGTTCAGGCCGGTTCACTTTTAGACGCCAACGGCGGCTTCCTGATAATGGATATGGAATCTCTACTGATGAATCCCTATGTCTGGGAAGCATTAAAACGCGCCTTGCAGACCAAATGCCTTCACATCGAAGATATTCCCGAGGAAACCGGATTTGGTAGGGTTTCCCTGCGGCCGGAGCCCATCCCCCTGGAAGTCAAAGTGATATTGCTGGGCAGCTATGACAGTTTCGAAGTCCTGCAAAACTATGATCTGCGATTCAACAAGATCTTCAAGGTGCGGGCGGATTTTGATTACGAAGTACAAAAAACCCCGGACACGGTCCAGCAGTATGCGCGCTTTATTGCCCGGGTTTGTAAGGAAGAGGACCTTCTGCCCTTCACGGCTAAAGGTGTGGCCGCCATCGTGGAGTTCGGAGAAAAATACGTATCCGATAAAGACAAGCTAAAAATACGTATCCGATAAAGACAAGCTCTCAATTCGATTCGGTCCTTTGCTGGGCGTTTTAAAGGAGGCCGACTATTGGGCGCGCAAGAACAACACCAGGCTGATTTCCGATAAATATGTCGTCAAGGCCTTTCACGAACATCGCTTCCGCTACAATCTTTATGAAGAAAAAACCCACGATTCCTACCGGGATGGGACCATCATGATCGATGTCGACGGCGCGATCATCGGTCAGGTCAACGGTCTGGCCGTTTATCAGATCGGCGATTTCTCATTCGGCCGTCCATTGCGCATTACGGCCGAAACCTTTATGGGTGAAGATGGGGTCATTAACATCGAACGGGAAGCTAAACTAAGCGGCAAGACCCATGATAAGGGGGTCTTGATTCTCTCCGGATACCTCGGTAGAACATTTGCTCAGAATTATCCGCTCAATCTGGCCATCAGCATCACCTTTGAACAAAGCTACAGCGGCATCGATGGTGACAGCGCCTCTTCCACCGAGCTGTATGCCATTCTTTCAAGCTTAGCGGGCCTCCCCGTCAAACAGGGGATTGCGGTTACCGGTTCCGTTAATCAAAAAGGAAAAATTCAGGCCATCGGTGGTGTCAATCAAAAGATTGAAGGATTTTTCGAGGTTTGTAAAACCAAGACGCTAAGCGGGACCCAGGGAGTGATCATCCCCCGGGCAAACACCAAAAATCTGATGCTCAGAAAAGAAGTCATCGATGCCGTCAAAAAACGAAAATTCCGCGTTTATCAGATCTCTACGGTTGAGGAAGGCATCGAAATATTAACCGGAGTTCCGGCGGGAAAAGCAGATAAAAACGGCAAATACCCCGAGGGAACGGTCTACGGGGCCGTCCAGGAAAAATTAGAACAATACTTCAAACGCTCATTAAAATTGAAAAAAGAAAAATAAATATTCACAGAATACCACGCAGGAGAGCCTGACACTGATCCGACATTTGAACCCCGGTTTCCTCAATGGAAATCGCATTTTGTTCACAAACCTCAATACAGCTCTCACAACCAATACATTCTTTCGCATTCAGCGGCACAGCCCTGCCATTTTGCATTTCGAACACACCAGAACTACAGAGTTCCAGGCACTCTTCGCAGCCGGTGCATTTTTCGCGCTCCAAGGTAACGTTAAAGCCCATGTGATAAACATCCTTTCTAGGCCCTTATCGGGTTTCATCTGACACCATGTTGTAAGGAACGCAGGGTGTCAGGTTTCAGTGTTCAGGTTTCAGCCCAGCCGCCGGCCAAAAAAACGGCCAGTCAAATCGAAAAAGAAACTCTAGCATGACAAATGTCGAATGTCGATCGACGAATGTCGAATTAAGGAATTCTTTCTATTTTATTTGTTAAAAATAGCAGAGCGAAGCGACATCCACAATTCGTCAATCATCATTCGTCAT
>CALZJV010000548.1 GCA_945787595.1 uncultured Desulfobacterales bacterium
GGTTTTTTTGTAGATGAGGTGTTTCAGGGGATGTGTGTTGAAAAGCAGGTTGGAGTTTCGACTACGTTCATTGCTATGCTGAATGAAATGTTTATGCAAAAGATCACAACCATCGTCGTTGAAAGTTGGGAGGTGATTACAGAAAATAAAAATGTTCAGGAAAGTTTAATGATCTTTTTATGCTCAAAAGGAATAACGGTTCATACATGTACAGAATCTTCTGATGAATATGAGCTGTTTTTTCATAATCCTGTCAAGTGATTTGATTTTAAACTGTCATAAAAACAGTCAGAGGCAGGATTGATCCACGATAGCCATTCCAAAAAAAGAACACCAATTTTTCACGAACAATAAAAAAGGCCACCGGTTAGACCGGCAGCCTAATTTGCGCTGTGGCGTGCTCAAAAATACCAGTAAAGAATTTGTTTATCAGAAACAATCACCTCGAGTGGCGAAGGTTTTGAATCTCCCTGACCCTATTCTGATTGAAATTGCAATGATTTCAATTGAAAAAGAGTCGTCAAATGCATCAGTTCCATTCCTAGATTTAAGTGTTTGGTTTCTGTCATGACCGCTTATTTATCGCTATCGCTATAAATCCATTTTATGCCATCGTGGAGGTCGCAAAGCCACTGAAATCTTTAATTGTGAGTTGCAGATTGGATGCGTTTAGAATAATATGATGCTCAAAAGATGGGATGAACGCACACCAATGCAGATAAGTGCTTCAATGCCAAGGAGCTGAAGCGGTTTGCTTTACCTCCGCAATACAAAAATAGAACCTTTTTTACGGTAAGCAATGGCTCGCAAAAGCAAAAAGAAAAAAACGATTCAACCCGAGGACCTGTTGGCCGAAAGAACCTCCGCAACCGCTCGTGACCTGATTCGCATGATTCATCGCATCAATCCGACCAAAGAGGGGGTTGAGCCGCGGAAAGCCGCACATCGGTACCGCTTGAAGGCCCGCTTGCAAAGCCTCTTGATCCGGCGTTTCGGTGAGGGATTGATTATAGAGCAGCCGGATGTGAATCAACCGCAGCTCATCGGTATCCGGCTTCGAAATTTCGATGAAGATGCCTGCCACGCTCTGATCCATGAGCTTGACGAAGATGCCAGGTCATGGGCTCAGCGGCAAATCGACGAAGGCCAGCTTGATCACTCGCAGGACTCGTCCGGTTTGGGGGACTCGCCAAAGGTGGATTCCCCGGCGCCTTCTTCGCAGAACGAGCCTCTGGAAGCGGAACTATCCGTGGACGAATTACTTCTGTTGGGTAGCAAAGCCCTGGAGGAATTCGATTATGAGAGAAGCCAGGCGCTTTACCGCCGGGCTCTGCAGCGGTCCGAAGGAGACCTGCAACCCGCTCAAGTCCTTCTTGAAATCCTGATCGAACATTTGGCTGCCGATGAAGAAGCCTTGGCGTTATCCGAGTCTTTCTCAGCATCCACCCTGAAAGACAAAGGGGTAAGAATCCGGCTTGCCACTGCCTATGCCCGTTTAGACCGGATAGAATGCGCCCTTGCTACCATTCGGCGGATCGTGGAGCCCGAGGCGGCCCAGGTCTATTATTTGGCCGCGAAGCACTTTATCGCCCGGCAGGATGAAGACCAGGCATTGAAGCAGGTGGCAGCGCTGAAGACCTGCGGATCCACGGAGCTCGTCTTGGAAACCGAACAACTGGAAAAGGACATCCGTGCGCTTAAAGCCAGGCGTCTCGAACCGCTTGAAACGCAGATGCTCCGTAGCTGGCAGGCCGGCGAGGTGGAGGAGGCGTCCGAACTGGCGCACCGGCTCTTGTCCCTGATGCCTGAAAACAAGGCCGCCCGAAAAATTATAGGGGATATTGAAAAAAAGGCACGGCAAAATAAGATTGAAAGTTTGCTGCAGCGTGCCCGGGAAGCCAGGGACCGGCGGGATTTCGAATGGGAAGCCGATATCTTAACTCGGATTTTGGCTATGGGTAAAAAGACGCCCCGGCTGAAGCGACTTCTGGCCGAAGCTCAGCGGCAAGCCTTGCATCAGCGGGAAAAGGCTGAGGCTGATGCCCTGGTCTCCTGCTGGTCGGCTGGTGAGCGGGAAAAGACACTGCTTGCGTATGCGGAACTGGGTGCCTCGCAAAGAGAGCGAATCCGCGCAAGAATTCATGATCTTCATTTTAACTGGATGGAAACAGCGCTGGCCGTCCCCGGCACCGTCAAGCCTCTGAAGCTGGCCCGCGCAGTATTGGCCCTCGGGCAGTGCACGGAAGCACTTGACGCCGGCGCCGATCCCCAGCAGGTCATCGATCAATTGCGTATCTACGGAAAAACGCTTCAATGCCTACCGCAGGCCCAGGAAATTTTGACGCAAGCGGAAACGCGAATCAGGAACCTGGAGAAAAAGGAAAAGAAAAAACTACTGGAAGAAACCGAGGCCTTTGTGGACGCCGGCGATTTTTCCAGGGCCGGGGAACGGATTGAACAACTGAAGGGCTTTGGCCTTGAGGAAGCCGATCGGAAACGCCTGAAACCACTTAAGAGGCACTTCTTCCATTTCCAAAAGATCCAAAGACTCCGCAGAAGGTATGAAGAAAGCGTCAGCCGGAAGGATGAGGTCACCAGCCGCAGATTGGCGGGCCGTATCGCCCGGCTTGTGGAAGACAGCTCGGCACGACACTGGGCAGATAAAGTGACGGGGCATACCGCGGCCATCCGGACGCAATGGTGCCTGTCAACCGCTGAGCTTTTTGGGCTGCCCGGATGCTATGGAGCTCTGGGCCTCAACACTTACAGTGATGAGGCAAGCTGTCTGCTGCTGTCCGGCAGCCGTCAGGTCCTGGTCGCGACCGCCCATAATCGGTGGGTATTTTTGAGAACCTTCGATCTTAGCGATCGACGATTTCATCGAGGGTATCTGCTGCAGGCACCCCGGGCGCTGGAGTTTGCGAAAGCCACGATTGACGGGGAAACCGTGTGGATAAACGACTTGAAGGGCCAGGTTTTTCAGCTGAGGCTCAATCCTTTCGATGTCCTTTTCTGGCATGATTTCGGCGCGCTTATCGCCGGGGAAACAGAATACGAGGACGCCCTCCTGTACCCGCAAAACCGCATTTTGTGGTTGAAAAAAAGCGGCGCGACTGAAAACCGGGATGATGTCTTCGAGATCGTCCACATCGATCGGGCCCGCAGCATCCGGCGGATAAGATCAACGGGTTTTCCCGACCGGATCTACGTCGGAGGCGAATACCGGACCGTTCTGCAGGATTTGCTGGGCGGATCGGTTCGGATTTGCACGGATGACGGTAAGGTATTGGAAACGTTTACACTGGCGACCACCGGAACCATTCATCATGCCGCCGTTCATCCCAACGGATCGGATTATATCTTTTTGCCTTTTGACGACACCGGCGCCCTGGATCCTGTTATTGATTCGCAAATGCGTGGGGATTTCATGCTGGTTCTGGAGGTTAAGCCAGATCCGGAAAAGAAGTACAAACCGATCAAAATCTTCAATTCCGATGGGGAGGCGCATCACGGAATCGCCACATCTCTGGACCATGGCATCGTGTTTGCCCATTTTTTTCAGGACAGCGGGAAACGCTTCGGCCGCCGGATCGCCGCATGGAAACCAACCGATAACGGCCTTGAAATGATATTCAGTGTAAACGCACCCGAAAATCTCATGCTGGCCTGCGATGAGCCTTCCCGCCAGGTCGCCGCCGTAGCTTTTTCGCCATTTGAATTCGAGGCCCGCTTGCTGGATGAACAGCCGCCCGAGTTTTCGGCTATCCTGAAAGACGCACCCCCCGCATTGCACACGCCACCATTCGATGGCCCATGGGTATGCGCGTTGCCCACCGGAAAGATCAATGCGGCATCGATGGCATTCATGCTGCAATTGCGCAATTCGGATTTCAGGGAAACGCGGCGAATGATGCGGGAAATGAAGAAAAACGCCCCGGCCGACAATGTCGCCGCGCTGGTGTACGCGCTAGAGCGGATGTTGCGCCTGGAGGAAGCCGCGGATTTAAAACGATGGATGCGGGAGAAATATCCAGACCACTGCCTGGTATGGATCGAACTGGCGGATGAAGCGTCGCGGAAATCCGACTGGCACGCCGTCATCGATTTGCTCCAAGGGTTGTCGCGAGAAGGTCTAGATGACGGATTGGCATGCCATCTGTGCCACCTGCTGGGTATGGCCTATTTCATCCTGGGAGAGGTGCAACAGGCCCTCGGCACGTGGGAGGAAGGCCTGGCTTATGAAAACGGCCGGTGCGAGTTGGAACCGTACATCGATTATGCCGAAGTCGCCCTACGGTCCCCGGAATCAGGAAAGAGGCGTGAGGCAACAAGCGCCGCGTCAAGAATGTTGAGCATCTTCGAACAGGTCGACCGGCACTTGGCCGATGGACAATGGAAGCAGGCGATCGCGGCTGTCGAATCGATGGCTCCTCTGACCGATGCTGAT
>CALZJV010000549.1 GCA_945787595.1 uncultured Desulfobacterales bacterium
TGCAACTTAAGTGAAACACCGGGAGAAATCCGGCGTCCAGCCCCACTCCTAGGAGAGCATAATGACTATGTCTTTGGAGAGCTGCTGGGGTTGTCCCAGGATGAGATTGAAGCACTTGTGGGAAAAAAAGTTATTTTTTGAATAAACAAAAAAGTGAGCCGGTTCGCTTCTCCGCCCGAGACGGAGAGCGCTGAAATGATGGGATTGGACTAGGTTGCGTGTTCCGAGTTGCGCGTTCCGCGTGATCATCGGAATTATTTACTCTTTTAACTCGAAACGCTCGACCCGCAACCCGTAACCCGTAACTCGCAACCCGTAACTCGTAACCCGTAACTCGCAACCCGTAACTCGCAAATTATGGAGTATTCCATGTCAGTCGATACTATATTAACCAATTGTAAACTAGTCCGACACGACGGAATTTTAAATGCCGGCCTGGCGATAGAACAAGGGAAAGTAGTTGCGATTGCCAAAGACGCCGAGTTGCCTTCGGCTGACACAATCATCGACGGCAAAGGCAACTACATTATCCCCGGCGTGGTTGATGCCCATCTTCACCTCGAATATCCTCCCGGGGTTGACCCGGAGTCAAATATAAAGAAAGAAACCCGGGCTTGCGCGGCAGCCGGGTGCACAACTATTATACATTTGTTAGCCCCAGCCGATAACATCCTGGATAAGGCGAACGAATTTGTCGGCTTCTATGAAAAACATGGATTTGTCGATCTGGCCCTGAGTGCGCGCATTTACACCCGGGACAATATAAAACAAATACGCAGTCTGTATGATTTTGGAATTATCAATGTAAAGCTGTTACTTCCGTACAAGGGCGGCGAAGCGGTCTGGAAAGGGCGTGTCGGCGGCATAGATGATGGTATAATATACCTTACCTTCAAAGAAGTGGCCCGCCTGGCCAAAGAGGGCTGCAAGACCTTCGTGCGGGTTCACTGTGAGAATGCGGAAATCTTCTTTAAGATGAAAGAGGAATTGCTGGAAGAGGGCATTGAACCGGCATCCTGGAATGAAGCCAGGCCTCGGGTTTGTGAAGCAGAAGCCATGCGAAAATGCCTGTATCTCGCCGAGGTTACAAAGTGTCCCATATATGTGGTGCACATGACGATTAAAGAGGGCGTGGACCTCGTAAATAAAGCCCGGGCAAGAGGGGTGAATGTGGTTACCGAAACATGTGTACAATATTTAACTCTGAACACCGATAATGTGGACCCGGTGCTATCCAAAGTTAATCCGCCGATTCGAGAGCCTGAAGACAACATTGCGCTTTGGAAAGCATTAAATGACGGCACCATTGATGTGGTTGCAACCGACCATGCCCCGGTCCCCAAGGAACTGAAAAAGAATCTTTGGGATGCCACTCCCGGTATTCCGGGTGCCGAAATGTTTTTACCCGTCATGTTAAGTGAGGGGGTGAACAATGGAAAAATATCTTTAGAAAAACTAGTGGACGTCTGCTGTTATCGCCCGGCAAGGCAATTTGGCCTTGCGCCGCGCAAAGGTACCCTGTCCATCGGCTCCGATGCGGATTTGGTTCTCATAGATTTAGATAAGGAGGCTGTTGTACCCCCAAAGCCGGTTTATTCAAACGCTGACTATTCGATTATTGCCGGACGCAAAATAAAAGGCTGGCCGATATTAACCCTGCTAAGAGGACGTATCGTCGCGCAGGATGGGAATGTGGTGGCAGAAACCGGGGAAGGGAAATATATAGCAGGAGGCTAGTATTTAATCCTATTTTGTCACATTATCAGAGCAAAATATTTTATTCGAATTTCAAAAAGTTGTAATTTTAGTTGAGAAAATGAGCTAAAATTTAAAATGAACTAAAATGAGCTAAAATTGTGGTATTCTGCCCGTCGAGAGCCTCTGGGTCGAACGATCAATTTTATAAAAAGCGATAAAGCGTAGCGTTTCCTTAATTTTAGGCATTTTAGGCACTTTAGGTCACTTTAGGCATTAGTTAATTCCGCTATATAAGTCTGTTATAAAAAGAGGCTGAAGCAAAGATAAATATGACAAAGTAGAATTAAGACGTTATTTGTTGGGGAGGACAATGATGAGATCAGAAACACTGATTTATGAAAAAGAAGATTTTGAGGAAGGGTCGATGGTCACCCTTACCATGAACAAGCCGGAGACGCTAAATGCGTTGAATATTGAATTTAGCCGTGAAATTGACGATGCCTTAACCGAGGTAGAACAGGACGACGATGTTAAAGTAGTTGTTTTCAAAGGATCCGGCAAAGCGTTTTCTGCCGGATATGATCTTGGACGGGTATACTTTGTTTACGGTGGTGGTACCGGAAAACCGGAAGAAAAGCGTCGGCGGCCCAGTCAGCGATCGCGACTGGCATACGACCGCTGGCGTTCGGAAAGCCTGCGGAGAATATTTCTTTTAGACAAGATCACCATCGCCCAGGTGCACGGATACTGTATCGGGGGCGGATTATATATGTCCCTTTGTTGTGATATGACCATCGCTGCTGAAGACGCCAAGATTGGGCATTCAGAGCAACGGCTTGGGTTTTCCGGCGCCATGTATGTCTTTCCGATTGAAGTCGCACTGATTGGCCAGAAACGTGCCCGGGAGCTTCTTCTAACAGGGAAATTAATCGATGGGAAGGAAGCTGAAAGAATTGGATTGGTCAATCAAGTCGTTCCGGCAGATCAGCTCGAAGCGGAAACCAGAAAGCTTGCCATATCGATGACGCTGCTGCCGCGTGACGGAATTGCCATCGGAAAAGCGACGGCGCGCCTGGCCTATGATTCAATGGGACTCAGCTCGGCTTTTGGTCAAGGCTACATAGGCCATACGCTGTTTACGAATATAAGATATGAACCCGGTGAATTTAATTTTATAAAACGTAGAAGAGATGTCGGCATGAAAGAGGCGGTTAAGGAAAGAGATGCGAGATATAAAGGACTGATCGATTAGGGTATGTAAGTATGGTTTAGTCCATGAATTGAATAAATTTCAAACACCAAGTTATAAAGCACCAAATTACAATAACCAAATAACAAATAAAATTTAAAAAATTCGATTTTGGAAAAAGAAGAACTATAAAATCAACCTGAGTTTTGTAAATTAAATATAGCATACCACACTTGGAGGCAATTTATGAAACCCTTTGACTACATCAGGCCCGGCAATATGCAAGATGCCGTTGCCGCCCTGCAGGCAAATGATGAACCCTATTTGCTGGCCGGGGGAACGGACCTGCTGATTGGAATGAAGACGAATGCCGTAAAGCCCAAATGCCTCATCGATTTGAAAGGCATTCCCGATATAGATTACATTCAATACGATAACGGTTTCAAATTAGGAGCGCTCACGACCACGCGGGATGTTGAAGTTTCGCCGCTCATCCGGGAAAAGATACCCGCGTTGAGCGAGGCGGCAGAAACCCTGGGCTCCATCCAGATCAGAAACCGGGCCACAATCGGCGGCAACTTGTGCCATGGGTCCCCGGCGGCAGATATGGCCGCCATTCTTCTGGCAATGAATTGCGAAGTAAAAATTGCCACTGATAACGGTGCAAAAACAATTGGACTCGACCAATTTTTTACCGGCCCCAACAGGCCAGTAATGAACCGGAACGAGGTCTTGTCGCAAATCACTATTCCAAAAGAAATCGAGCAGTTTAAAGGCATCTACCTGAAACACGGGCCCCGCAAAGCAATGGATATCGGCATCGTCAACATCGCGATTCTATTAGATGCAGACGTCGGCAGCGGTTTTTGCAATCAGATTATGATTGCACTGGGAGCAGTGGCACCCACGCCGATTAGGGCCAAAAAAGCCGAAGCACTGTTGAACGCAAACAGATTGACACCTGAGTTAATTCAGGAGGCGGCCGAGGCGGCATCGGACGAAGCAACGCCTATTTCCGATTTTCGGGCTTCTGCCGGTTATCGCAGAGCATTGGTAAAGAATTTAATTGTAAAAGGAATTCAGCAAATATTAGAATCCAAAGATCCTTCATAACCGTTTTTCGTCCAACTTCCCTTGACGGTGTCTATCTTTAAAAGGGAAGGCCGTTTAGCGATCAAAATCAAGGGGGCAATATGGAGAGCAAGCACCGAATTCAAATCACGGTAAACGAAGAAGAACATGATCTCCTGGTTCATCCAAACCGGACCCTGCTGGATCTCTTAAGGTATGATCTGGGCTTAACCGGTACCAAAGAAGGCTGTGACGAAGGAGATTGCGGCGCCTGTACCGTAATTATTAACGGTAAGGTTGTTACGTCATGTCTTGTCCTGGCCGTCGAAGTCGATGGCGCGAACATTACGACCATTGAAGGCATGCACCAAGGCGACGAGTTGCATCCGATACAGCAGGCGTTTGTGGACAGCGGTGCAGTGCAGTGCGGGTTTTGCATGCCGGGCATGATTCTGACAACCAAGGCACTACTGGATGAAATTCCTGAT
>CALZJV010000550.1 GCA_945787595.1 uncultured Desulfobacterales bacterium
CACTTTTCCGGCCTCTTCTATGTCCTCGGCCGGAAAAGCAAAATCCTCAAGTTGGCCGGACAGGTACCGGTCATAAGCTGCCAGGTCAATCAGGCCGTGTCCGCTCCAGTTGAAAAGAATGACCTTTTCCTTGCCCTCTTCTTTGGCCTTTTTGGCTTCATCCACCACACAGGCCAGAGCGTGATTGGTTTCCGGAGCAGCGATGACCCCTTCTGTCCTGGCACACAGAAGTCCGGCTTCATAGGTGGCGATCTGGCCAAAAGCCTTGGGTTCTAAAATACCGTCGACAATAAGCTGACTCACCGTGGGCGCCATCCCGTGATAACGCAGTCCGCCGGCATGCAGTGGTGGCGGCACAAATGTGTGCCCCAGACTGTGCATGGGAAGCAGCGGCGTATACCCGGCCGTATCGCCATGATCATAAGCAAAAGGCGCCCGGGTCATTGTCGGGCAGGCTTCCGGTTCGACCGGATAGATGGCAACGTCTTTGCCGTTGATTTTGTCATGGGCATATGGAAACGCCAGTCCGGCAAAATTGCTGCCGCCCCCGGCGCATCCAATAACGATATCAGGATATTCCCCGATTTTTTCCATTTGCTTTTTAGCTTCAAGACCGATGATGGTTTGATGCAGCATGACATGATTGAGCACGCTGCCCAGAGAATAGCGGGTCTGACCGGACTCATCGGTGACGGCCGCCTCAACGGCTTCACTGATGGCGATACCGAGGCTGCCCGGAGTATCCGGATATTTTTCAAGAATGTCACGCCCGGCTTTGGTCTCTGAACTGGGACTGGCCACACAGTTGGCCCCCCAGGTTTGCATCATGGATTTACGGTACGGTTTTTGGTCAAAACTGATTCTGACCATATAAACTTTGCATTCGATCCCATACTGGGAACAGGCAAAGGCAAGGGCACTGCCCCACTGACCGGCACCGGTTTCAGTGGTTAATTTTTTAATGCCGAATTCCTTGTTGTAATAGGCCTGGGCAACCGCCGTATTGGGTTTGTGACTGCCGGGAGGGCTGACGCCTTCGTACTTATAGTAAATTCTGGCAGGGGTATCCAGCGCCTTTTCCAGTGCATAAGCCCGAATCAGCGGAGCCGGGCGCCAGATGCTCAAAACGTCCAAAATCCCTTCCGGGATGTCGATCCATCGTTCGGTGCTGACTTCCTGCTCGATCAGGTTCATCGGAAACACTGGCGCTAGCTGGTCAGGACCCACTGGATTACCGTCCGGTCCCAGGGGCGGATTCATTTTGATGTCTGCGAGAATGTTGTACCACTGGCGTGGCATCTCATCTTCAGTTAGAACAACCTTTCTTCTTTTCATAGCCCCTCCTCGCTAATAGTTAATACTTCATTATCACTGCAATTTTAAGATTCCTACAATCTTAAACTTAAGTAAAATTAAGTGGTTAAGGCTTGAAATCCCGTTCACAAATTGCCTTGACTTCATTTTGTATACGGTATACAAAAGTTAGTCAAGAAAATAATCGACCTGCATCAGGCCCTTAGGGGCATTTTTCTGACAACATGTTGTTAGATATTGATGGTTTCCCCGCTTACGCTTCGCTTCAGACGGGATCGTATACAGGTTTCAGTGTTCAGGCCAGCCGCCGGCCAAAAAAACAGCCGGTCAAATCAAACTGGAAACTTTGATGCTATTTGCTCAGCCACCAAGACACCAAGGCACCAAGATCACTGTGAAAATTATTGGTTCCATACCCACAATGGATCTAATGATTTAAAATACATATTATCACTTCGTGTCTTAGTGCCTTAGTGGCAAATCTGTTTTTTTGAATGAAGTTTCATACGAGGGTTTAGGAATTAGCGACTCGCCTTCCTGACACCTGAAGCCGATACTATAGTTGGCGACATTAAATCACCAGCCTTGATTCAAAGTTGAAGCAAATTTCAAATATATTCGGATATAAATCACATTGGCAGACCTTTGAAAAAGAAAGGAGCGGCAATATGGCCACTGAAAACAAACTTTACAGCTCTGCATTTAACCCTCTGCTCATCCGACCTGACCGTCCATTACCGGACGAAGTCGCCGTTATCGGCGCGGGCACCATCGGCCCGGATATCGGCTATTATCTGAAAAGTGCAATGCCGGATTGCAAACTATTCCTGCTGGATGTTGTTGAAGAGCCATTAAAGCGTGCTGAACAAAGGATTGTCGGCTACACTCAAAAGGCCGTCGACAAAAAAAAGATGAAGCCGCAAAAGGCCGCCGCCGTCAGTCAAAATATCGTATATACAACCGACTATGAACAAATAAAAAATTGTAAGCTGGTCATCGAGGCAGCCACTGAAGACATTCCGCTCAAACAGAAAATATTTGACCTGGTGGAAAAGATCGTGGGCCAAGACACGATCATCACTTCCAACACCAGCTCGATTCCTGCGGATAGACTATTTTTAAAAATGACCTACCCCCAACGCACCACCGTTACTCATTTTTTTGCCCCTGCATGGCGCAGCTTGCCGGTCGAAGTGATTTCCTGGGAAGGTGTCAGCCGACAGGTGCTGGACTATCTTTTCTGGTTTTTTGCAAATACCGCTAAAGCACCTATCATCACCGACAATGCCATTTGTTTTATCCTGGATCGTATATTTGACAACTGGTGCAATGAGTCGGTCTATCTTCTGGATGATGCCACCGCCAGCCAGGTCGACAAGGTGGCGGAAGAATTTGTGTTTGCCGGGCCATTTTTTGTTTTGAACATGGCCAATGGTAATCCGATTATCATTGAAACCAACTCACTTCAAATGGAAGAAGGCAACCACTACAAGCCTGCGCCAATACTAGGGTCGGTGGATCGCTGGCTGACCCATCGCCCGGGCAGCCCCGTACAGGTAGACGATGACATTAAAAACAAAATCCGGGACCGGCTGCTGGGCATCCTGTTCTCCCAATCCTTTGACATCATCGATCGGGGAATCGGTACCAATGCAGATCTGAACTTCGGCTGCCAGGTGGCCTTGGGATTCAAAAAAGGACCGCTGGATCTCATGCGCGATCTGGGAGAAAAAGAAGTCCAACGCATCATGAAAAGATTTCAGCAGGAAAGACCGGGCTTTCCCCAGCCCGGGCAGACATATGCGGCCTACCAGGATTTTAGCCGCTTTATTCTGGTCGATGAGCGTGAAGGCGTTAAAATTATTACGATTCGCCGTCCCCAGGCAATGAATGCTCTCAATGATGAGATGACCGCTGAAATTCTGGCCGTTCTAAATCAGTTTGCAGATGATCCTGGCGTCAAGGGATTTGTCATTACCGGCTACGGCACGGCAGCCTTTTCGGCTGGTGCTGACATCGGCAAATTCCCCTCAATGCTGGGGGACTCTGATGCTTCCGCCCAGTATGCGCGGGACTGCGCCAAAGTCCAGATGTTTATGGACCAAATGGACAAGCCCGTGGTAGCAGCCGTCAATGGCCTGGCCTTAGGTGGCGGGCTGGAGATTGCCATACGTTGTCACAGTATGGTCGCAACCAAAAATGCAAGATTGCAGTTTCCTGAAATCTCCCTTGGGATCTTACCCGGCATCGGTGGATGTATCGTACCGTACCGCAAATGGCCGCAAGGGGCGGACGTATTCCATGAAATGATCTGTCTGGCAAGACCGCTAGGGGCTGACGAGGCCGCCGGTATCGGAATGATCTCCAGAATTGCAGATGACTACCCTTCATTGATTGAAGCTGCTATCAATAAAATCAATCACCTGCAGGGAAAAATTACCAGGATACCTGAAGGTAAAATTCAGATTCCGGATATCAAGGTCCCCGATGAACCCAAGGCCGGCAAACAGATGTTGAGCAAAGAGGCGGTAACCATTGCCGTAAAAACGATTCAAGCTGGTGCAGCCACGGAGAAGTTAAGCATGGCATTGGAAATCGGCTACAAAGGATTCGGCGAAATTGCCTGCTGCGACGCCGCAAAGGAAGGTATCTCAGCATTTTTGGAAAGGAGAAAACCGGAGTTTAAGAAGTGATAAATAAACTACCCCGCAGCAAACCGTGGGTAGTTTATTTATATAATAATTTATTTCTTTAATTATACTTTTATATAATAACCTATATATTTCTTACAATAATTATTTATTACTTATTTTATTTTTAACTTTATATACAGAGCTCGTTGAATAGTTGACTGGTTGATTAGGTAAATTATAGTCATAATTTTAGAATGATACGATTGTTAAAACATGAAGTGTCCAAATATTTTGCAAATATGGGATAAATTCATATCTACAACCACTTAATCAATCAACGAATCAACCAATCAACGATATCTGGATTTGGCGAAATAAAATGGGATAAAAACTAAGAGCCACGTTATGCGTGATTATCATCACCTTAGTCCTGCGCTTCCGCATAATATTCCCGGTACCACTCTATGA
>CALZJV010000551.1 GCA_945787595.1 uncultured Desulfobacterales bacterium
GGACAACATGTCTATGTGCAAAAACTGCTGTCACAATCACAACAAAAAATGTCGGCTTACGACATTCTGACGTTCATGTTCAATGTGGTGTTTCATAATATGTACAGAAGTGAATGGGCACCTCTCTTTGGGGAACCAGTCATCGGCTGTGATTTGCCCAATGAGGAAACAATTATCGAACAGACCCAATAACCCCATCCAATCCCGATTCGTGCCACCGGCATATTTTTTTTGCCATTTCATTTGACAGCGTTGGACACAAAAGCTAAAATTCGGAATTCAGATCTCCGGTTTAGCCGGGTTGGGTCCAATCGCCATATAATGAAGAAAAACGATTCCAATATACATTTCACTGAAAATCAGGGGCAATGTTTGGTTAAATTGGCCCGCAGAACCATTATGCAAGAACTGACCGGCCAAACACCCGATACCGAATCGGAGATGCTGGCCAAGGGTTTAGTGGACGAAAGCTTCCAGACGCATTGCGGTACGTTTGTCACTCTTAAAATCCAGGGACAATTACGGGGGTGTATCGGTAATTTGACATCCTCAGAATCCGTTTTGGATGGTGTAAAGCGCAATGCTATCAATGCGGCGTTCCATGATCCCCGTTTTTCATCTCTGTCTGCCGCTGAATTGGAACGTACCGAGATTGAGGTGAGTATTTTGACCGAGCCTCTGCCCTTGGAGTATCGAGATTGGCGAGATCTTGTTCAAAAACTTCGCGTGAATGCGGACGGTGTCATTATCCGCAAAGGCCATAGCAGTGCCACCTTTTTACCCCAGGTTTGGGAGCAGTTACCCCAACCTGAGGATTTTCTTGCCCATCTGTGCCTAAAAGCAGGGTTACTCCGCGATGCCTGGAAGAGCTCCGAACTGGAAGTATTGACGTACCAGGTCCAATGTTTTGAAGAAAGACATTGATCGTGCCATTTGCGGTGACCAAAACCCTTCTTAATCTTGCTTGAAATTTCCAACCTTTCGATTTGACCCTTTATTAACACCAACCACATCTGAAGATTTCCGGCATTCTGGATCATCCCGACGGCACCTCCTTTTCCGATCGCCTGCAAACATGCGACCCTATAAAAGAACAAGAAATCGGCTTATTCCCCAGCTCCCTTCCTGAGCCATCCATTAAAAGATTCTAGTAAATCTTTTAATATCGCTATTAAAAAATTTAATAGTTATTCATGCCCCGGCGTTAGATTCAGGCAACCTTAAATTTGGAGATGATAAAGATGGGTTGGCGTTAAATATTTTTTTTACTTTAATGATATCGGGAAATTATAGCAAAGCTTAGATAAGCCGCAAAGGCGTTTCTGGGAAAATGCCATTCGATTGAGGATTTTGGCACATGATTTGTATGAACCATACCGAAATATCCAGAAACGCCTACAGCAGGAGATTGAAAAAATGCGAAAAGATTCGGGATTCACGCTTTTAGAGTTGATGGTGGTTATCGCTATCATAGCTATAGCGGCCAGCATTGCCATACCAAATATGATCCCCTGGCCGGCCAAGCATAGAATGGGCGGTGCCGCCAGGGAAATATATTCTGCCATGCAGTATGCCAAATTAAGGGCGGTTAAGGAAAAAGCCAACGTTGTTATCGATTTCAACACCGCCGGTTTTGGAACGACCGATACCTATACCGTATTTATTGATGACGGCAGTGGCGGCGGGACTGCAAGAGACAATACCCAAAACGGAACCGAGCCGGCCATAAAAACCGGGCAAATGCCGGTAGACGTAAACATGTCAAACGCCAATTTCAATGGGAATATGTTTACCGGCTTTGACCCCAGAGGGCTTCCGATTTTTACCGGGAGTGACTATCTCATCGGGAATGTCCACCTCAGTAATCCCAACCAAAATCTGTTCAGGCGGGTAAGAATTGGATTTTCTGGTACCCCTGTCATCGAGAGTAGCGCGGACGGCAACCCGCCATGGGCATAGTCCTCGCAATAAGTGATGAAGAAACAATAAAGCAATTAAAGGGTGACGATACGATGAAAGCAATATCAAATTCCAGCAAAGGATTCACTCTGATTGAATTGATGGTTGCTTTGGCCGCAACCTCTATTCTGGCGGCATGTATATATGCCACATACATTACGCAATTAAAGTCTCATACAACCCAAAAGCAGGTAGTTGAGATGCAGCAAAACCTGCGGGCGGCCATGCAGCTGATCGAAAGGGAAGTGAGGATGGCGGGATACGATCCACGGCGTACCGCAAATGCGGGAGTTACCACCATGTTCGGCAATACATTGACATTCGACATGGATCTAACGGAAGACGGAGATCTAACAGATGCAAATGAGCAAGTCAGTTACGCATTAGTTACCGATGCGGCCGGGAATCAGTTCCTGGGAAGGAACGCCAGCGACGGTAACGGGCTGCACCCGGTAGCTGAAAATATCGATGCACTCAATTTTGTCTATCTTGACAATACCGCCACGCCGACAACCGATCCGCTGCGGGTGAGGTCAATACAGGTCACCATCATAGCCAGGTCCGGCAGGGTGGTTCCGGTTCTCTTTAACAAGCAGATCGACAGTCGAATTTATAGAAATCAGCAAAACCAGATTATTCTGCCCCCCCAGAACGACAACTTTCGCCGGATGATCATAACTTCTGAAATTAAGTGCCGCAATTTATAGCAGCATATTAAGGAGTATTCGTCATGCATTGCAAACCAGGAAATAAATTCAAGCATTCCCACAAAGAGCAAGGTTTTACGCTCATCGAGGTCCTTATTGCCCTTGCGATATTTTCCATCGGCTTCTTAGCCGTCGGCAGCATGCAGCTCAGGTCGACCGGCGGCAGCACCAACGCCAGAATACGGACGGAAGCCTCTATCTGGACTCAGGACAGGGTGGAAACATTAATGTCATTACCTTACGATGATCCACTATTAGCCCTTGGCGATGTGGCCAGCAATACCGAACACGAAGCAGCCGCTGATGACCCTTCCACAAGAGACAATTACAACGTTATATGGGAGGTATGGGACGATACTTCGGGTGCGGCGCCTGATACACTGATTATTCGGGTCACGGCTACCGGCAGAGGCACGGCTACCGGCAGAGGGAACAGGAGCTCCACCGTTACATTTGTAAGAGCACAGGACGTTTAGCGGGTTGTAACCAACAAACGATGAAAGGAAATAGTTTCATGCAAAGAATAATTTCCAACCTGAACAATGAGCAAGGTTCAGCAATCGTAATAGCCCTGATCGTTTTGGTGATATTGACCATCATCGGCATCGTATCAACGAGCGACACGGTATTTGAGCTCCAGATTGTTCGAAACGAAGCGATATACCGGCGCAACTTTTACAGAGCCGAGTCTGCAATTGTAGAGTCGGCCCAGAGGTTGGAGATATCGAGCCCATCTGATTCCTTGCCGATTACAACAACCTACAAATGGCTGAACAATGCCGTGGGTGCCCCTGATATGGAAAATATGGGCAGTTGGAAGGATAACGCAGATCCTCCCGGTTGGGTCGATCCGCCAAATTGGACAGCGGACGGTTTTCCAAAATCAGACACTTCCATCAATATGGATGACCCGGCAGATAATAGGAATAATACACGGTATGCAGCCATCTGCAACGGAATTGCAGCTGGAAGTTCACTGAGCATGACCAACGGCAGCAATTTATATTCATATTCGGTTTATGGGCTTTTTGATTCAACCGCTGACCAGGGCCGCTCTTTAATCAAGATGGGTTATTACAAGGTTTTCTAATTGGGTTGTGTAAACAGGCGGTTGATTGGGAGGGCAGCTCTTAAAGAAAGGGTCCACCTAGATAACATACAAAATTTCCCCCGTTTTTAAAGAGGGATTCGGGGAAGGAGAATTAAAATGTTACATAATATAAAACAAAAAAATTCTAAAAAGATGGGCATGGAAACGGTACGTTGGCAATTATTGACCATCGCCTTCCTCAGTATATTCATGGCTGTGTTCTGTATGGCCGGTAAAGCTGCAGCACTTCCTCATGCTCTTTTTATAACAAGTCCAGTAACCAACGGCTCAGTAAAAAGCGTTCCAGGTATTATAGACTGTGGAGGTGCCTGTGTCAGTGCTTTCGATGAGCTCGATATTGTGGAATTAACGGCAACGCCGGTTTCCGGTTATGAATTTGATAACTGGACCGGTAATACCGCAGGTTTCGATTTTACTGATTCGTCACCAGCAACTTTCCAAATGGGGGTCTTAGATAGGACGGTGACGGCCAATTTCCAGAGAATCACTTATAACTTAACCACCAGCCAGGTCGGAAACGGCACGGTTACCGCCGACACCACCTATGCGTATGATGACGTGCTACCCGTGGTGGCCGCCGCCGATGCCGGATGGCTATTTGTCAACTGGACCGGAGCGGGCGCGGGCAATCTA
>CALZJV010000552.1 GCA_945787595.1 uncultured Desulfobacterales bacterium
TGCCCCATCAGGGAGCAGATTCTACGGATACGACCTCGGGCACTTCCTCTTTTAAAATTCTCTCGATACCGTTTTTAAGCGTCATCTGAGACATGGGGCAACCCCCGCATGCGCCCTGCAGTCGTACCGTAACAATACCGTCCTGCACGTCGACAAGCTCCACATCGCCGCCATCAGCCTGAAGCATGGGTCTGACTTTTTCCAAAGCTTTTTCTACTTTTTCTTTCATGATAGTTTCTCCTTCATATTGTTTTTCTGCGCATCAATCGTTAACATAGTTAATAACTATCGTTTCCTGCCTGTAGCGTTATGCCTCAAAATCCGCAATCCGAATTCTAAAATCAGTTGATTCCGCAATCCACCTTCCGAATTCAATTCATTCCCACTCCCTAACTCAATAATTGTCCTCTTACCCCTCGTTTGAACTTCATGAAATTCAATGTCATTAAATTTGTATCAATTGCTCGTGGGAGCGGCTTCCAGCCGCGAAAAAAAGTTGCTTGATCGCTATCTATATCGCTATCATCGAATGATCGCGGCTGGAAGCCGCTCCCACAGCCTATAATGGCTAATATGAATCTACAAAGTTTCTTTTCCGATCAAACCGGCCGTTTTTTTGCCGGCGGTCCGTCTGGGCGGAACACCTGAAACCTGACACCCGAAACCTTATACCGTCCCGTCGGTCAATTCTCCAGCTTTCGGTAGAAATTTTTTCTAAAAGACTCGAATTTATCCGCTAGAATTGCTTCCCGTAAATATTTCATAAAACTGATAAAATAATGAATATTATGAATCGTGTTTAAACGATATGCCAACAGTTCCCTGGTCATATAGAGGTGCCGCAGGTATGCTCTGGAATAATGGCTGCAGGTGTAGCATTCGCAGCCGGGATCCAGCGGTCCGGTATCGTCCTTATACTGAGCGTTGCTGATGTTGACGGTGCCATATTGAGTGAACATCTGCCCGTTTCTGGCATTGCGGGTGGGCAAAACACAATCAAACATATCAGCACCCAGCGCCACAAGTTCAATTAGATTTTCAGGTCTCCCGACACCCATAATATACCTGGGTTTGCATCCCGGCAAATTCGGCAGTGTGTAATCAGCCATTTCCAGCATGACCTCTGCGGGTTCACCTACACTCAACCCACCGACGGCATAGCCGGGGAAATCAATTTTCATTAATTCTTCTGCGGACCGTTCCCGCAGGTCCCTGAACATACCTCCTTGAACAATGCCAAAAAGGGCATTACGTCCGTTTTTCGTTTCCTGCCAGGCTTGCTTACATCTTTGTGCCCATTTTGTGGTAATTTCAAGGGCAGCCAGGCTGTCTTCTCGTGTGGCCGGATATTGAATACAATCGTCCAGGCACATGATAATGTCTGCGCCCAAACAATTTTGAATATCGATGACTTTTTCAGGCGTCAGCAAATGACTTGAGCCGTCGAGATGTGACTGGAAAGTGACCCCTTCTTCCGAAATCTTTGCCAGCTTCGCCAGGGAAAACACCTGAAACCCGCCGCTATCCGTCAAAATCGGTCCATCCCAGTGCATAAAGTGATGAAGCCCCGCGAAGCGGCGGATGACATCACATCCCGGTCTAAGATATAAATGGTAAGTATTTCCCAGGATAATCTGCGTGCCGGCTGCCAGCAGTTCCTCAGGGGATACGGATTTTACCGAACCCCTGGTCCCCACCGGCATAAACACCGGTGTTTCAACAACACCATGGTCTGTCTGGATAAGGCCCGCCCTTGCGCGGGAGGCTTCAGATTCTGCAATGACTTTAAATTCAAACATAAAATTTGTCAACGGTCTGTCGTTTATGTAATCAGCATCGCATCCCCATAGCTGTAAAACCTGTACTTCTTGCTGATGGCTTTCCGGTATGCATTCAATACCTTCTTGCGGCCGGCAAAGGCCGATACCAGCATTAGAAGGGTCGATTGTGGCAGATGAAAGTTGGTAATCATCGCATCAACGACCTTGAACAGATGTCCGGGAATAATAAACAGATCACAACTGCCACTGCCGGCTGCCACATACCCATTTGAATTCGCTGCAAATTCAAGAGTTCGCACACAGGTGGTACCGACCGCGACCACCCTTTTCCCGCTATTTCTTGCGATATTAATCGTCTCAGCCGATTTGGCAGAAATTGTAAACTTTTCCGAATGCATTTGATGCCTGCGAATATCAGAAACCCTTACCGGAAGAAACGTGCCATAACCCACATGCAGAGTCAGCGTCACGATGTTCACCCCGCCGGCTCTCAGTTTATTTAGAAGTTCCTTGGTAAAATGCAGCCCTGCGGTTGGCGCGGCGATGGCGCCCCGATGTCCGGCGTAAACCGTCTGGTAGGAGGCTTTATCATCGCAAGGGCATACCCCAGTGTGACCTCTCCTAATATAAGGCGGAAGAGGCACTTGTCCAATCTTGTCTAACAGCGTTTCAAAATTGCCATGGACATAAAATTTAAGGGTATGGGCTCCGTTGCAGGCATCAAGTACCTCGGCTTTCAAACCGTCTGCAAAATAAAGCCAGGTGCCGGGTCCGGGACGTTTGGAAGCCTTTACCAGACACTTGCAGGTAAAATTGCCGTAATTATCACCGGATTTGCAACTTTCGGCATAATCGGATATAAGCACCTCGACTTTACCGCCGGTACCTTTTTTACCCTCAAGACGCCCGGGGATAACCGCCGTATCGTTGACAACCAGGACATCACCCGGCTTTAGAAAGTCACCAATTTCATAGAAACGATGGTGGGATAGTGCGCCGGTCTGCCGTTCCAAGTGCAAAAGATTCGAACGGTCCCGTTGTTCCGCCGGCTGTTGTGCAATCAAATCCGATGGCAGATCATAGTGGTAGTCTTTTAATGAGAACATAGTGATGAAGTGCCTAACCCGGATAAACCGGGATTGAATATTGAATATTCAATTTTCAATAGTCAATTCTCTATCTCAGGTTCTTCCAAAATAGATCAGACACATCCCGAGTGCCATGAGCACAAGTCCGAATCTGCGCAGAGAGCTTTCGGGTGTGGCAACAATCTTTTCTATCCAGAATTTCATTTTTTCCGGAAACGCAAAATAGGGCAACCCTTCAACAATCATTACCAATCCAAGGACGCACAAAAAAAATTTCATATCCTATAGGCCTGTCCGATACTCGGTCAATTTAATATCTCGAATTTCTACAACATATTGAAATTATGTGATTATCAAGAGATATATCTAAATCCAATCCATCACTCTACTATCCCAATTGGGACGAAGCCCCCAACTTTAAAGTTGGAAATATAATCTGTTGGATTGGGTTTTGTCAAAGTAAAATGACCGGATACATCCGGATACCTGTTCCATGCGGAGGGTTCACGAAAGAATCGTTTCACAATCTTAGGTGTTGCGGCGCCCATATGGCAAGGCGCGAAAACGCAGGAATCCGCCACGGCGGATTCCGAGCTTTCGCAACGCAGTCGGGCGGGATGCATCGGCGTATAAAAAGGGATGTTATTTTTGAGTGAGCCCTTGACTCGGGTCTCATAAAATTATCCTTGTCATAAGCACCCATTAATAGTAATAATTACGAATTCATAGAATAACTGTCGCCTTTAGGTTTCCTCCGACTTTAAAATACAAAATAGAGAGTGCGAAGGGGCTTGCTATGTCAAAAGCGAAAATCCCTGTTGTCAAACGATCGCTGTTTTCCTGGATATTTGCCGGCAACCTCAAGTTTCAACTGCTGTTAGTTTTAATCATTGTCGCAATGGTCATGACCAGAGTTTTACCGCTTGAAATGCAAAAGCGTATCGTCAACGAGGCCATCAATTTAAGAAGCATCGATAAACTATTGCTGTACAGCGGTTATTACCTGGCCGCCGTGTTCGTTTTCAGTGTCCTCAAATACCTGACCAATATTATCCAGACCCTTATCACTCAGCGCACCACCGCCCGCATGCGCAAAGATCTGTATCATCACATCCTGACTTTGCCGCTAAATTTTTTCAGAAAAACCCAACCCGGAACCGTGGTCAATGCACTGGGTACGGAATTGACGCTGCCCGGCAATTTTGTCGGCATGGCGGTGGCATCCCCGGTAACCAACGTTTTGACCCTGCTGGCCTTTGCCACGTATTTGTTCTTGCTGAATCCGCTTTTAGCGGCCGTGTCGTTGAGCATTTACCCCATCGTGGTTTTTTTGGTGCCGCTGCTTCAAAGAGGTGTCAACAAGGCCAATAAAAAGCGGGTGGATGCAGCCAGAAAATTCTCTGCCAGGATCGCAGAGTCCATTTCCGGAATTCATGAAATCCACGGCAATGGCTCTTACCGCATAGAGAACCGCAAATATGACGCCCTGGTGGACAGATTGATACCGGTTCGCTGTTAAAACGTCCAATGGTTTTTTTACCAGTTTAGGTCCTTTTTTAGTGTTTCTGCTGGGCGGCTATTTAGCCATCAAAGGCCGGTTGGAACTGGGTGCTCTGGTTGCTTTTCTGTCGGCCCAGGAAAGGCTGTTTGATCCTTGGAAAGATCTCATTGAATTTTATCAGGTCTATCAGGACGGCCGCATCAATTACGATAAAACCATGGGATATTTTGATATTGAGCCGGAACATGAGATTGAGCCCGTAGACCGAGAACCCCTGCAACTGGAGGGCAGCGTGGAAGTAAAGGATTTGTCCTTCACAACCGACACCGGTATTCATCTGCTGGATGGAATCAATGTGTCCTTAAAACCGGGTGAACATCTGGCCCTGGTGGGGTTCTCCGGCAGCGGCAAAAGCACATTGGCGCTGTGTATCGGCCAGCTGTATAAATACACCGGTGGAAGTATTATGATCGGAGATCACGAAATTTCCGCGCTTACCAAAAAAGATATGATAAACAATATCGGGTTCGTGGCCCAGAGCCCCTTTATTTTCGACGGCACTATAGAAGAAAATATTCTCTACTCAACTCTGGCGCAGATCGACGATAACGGTCAGGGGGTAAATGGTAAAATGCCCACCCTCGATGATATTATTGCCGTCCTTCACCAAACCGGTATTTTCGTAGACATATTGCGTTTTGGTCTGAATGCGATATTAACCCACGATCAAAATGAGGAACTGGTAAAAATGATCATCCGAGTCCGCAAGAACTTCCAGCAGGATTTCGGCGAAGAACTGGCGGATTACGTTGAATTTTTTGATGAAAACAAATATCTGTACTACTCCAGCGTCTCTGAAAATCTGATATTCGGTGCCGCCGACAAAGATGAATTCGCCGACATAAACCTGTGTCGGAACGAATATTTTCTCAACTTTCTAAACACCGCGGATTTGACCAGGCCCCTGCTAAGTCTGGGGGCCGATCTGTGCAGACAGACAGTGGATATTCTGGGGAATATGCCACCGGACGCCGTGTTTTTTGAACAAAGCCCCATTAACGCGGAAGAGCTGGAAGACTATAAAATTCTCTTGGAACACTTGACGAAAAAGAAACTGCATGAACTGACCGATGAGGATCGTCAGAAGCTCCTGGAATTGGCTCTGAGGTTTACACCCGGTGTTCACAAAATGGTTGCTCTGCCGGAAATGCTCGAAACGTTGATACTTGAGGGTCGCGCCTTGTTCCATAAAAAAATCACCACAGATGACCCGGAAGCGATTACCTTTGTCCAAAT
>CALZJV010000553.1 GCA_945787595.1 uncultured Desulfobacterales bacterium
CTGCACCACCAGCAGCCAGTCCATCGGTTTCGGGTATGAAATGGTCAAATATGGCATGCAGGATGCCATGCTTTGCGGGGGAGCCGATGAGTATGACACCACGACGGTTGCGGTGTTCGACAACCTTCTGGCATGTTCGACTGAATTTAATAACAGCCCCCATCTGACGCCGCGTCCATTTGACAAAAATAGAGACGGCCTGGTGGTGGGAGAAGGCGCCGGCGCTGTGTTGCTGGAAGAATATGAATTCGCTAAAAAACGAGGCGCAACCATATTGGCCGAAATTATTGGATTTTCCTGCAACAACAACGGCGGGGATTTGATCCTGCCGAATATTGACGGAATTACTGCAACCATAAAACTGGGGCTCAAAGATGCCGGAATCAGTGCCGATTCCGTCGATTTTGTCAGTGCCCATGCCACTGCGACCAAAATGGGCGATGTCATCGAAGCTCAGGCAATTCACAGGGTATACGGAGATTCACCGGTAGTGACGGGGCTGAAAAGTTATATGGGTCACACCATGGGATCCTGCGGGGCTATTGAAACGATTCTCACCATTTATATGATGCAGGAGGGATTTATTGCGCCGACGTTGAATCTGGAAAATATCGATGAAAGGTGTGCGATGATCAATCATGCCCAGGAGCTTGTCGAATCGGATATTCGCATCGCAGCCATCCAGAACTTTGCCTTCGGTGGGGTCAATACCTGCCTGATTATTAAGAATATGTAACCTTTGAACCCTTTTTTACACAAATATCTGAAGCGGCTTTCCGACCTGATAGCCACGCTCCTGCTGTGGGGGTATTTTACACTCGGCTTCCTTATCCTTTTCTCTCCCTTCTATCTGGCGGCCTACCTGCTTTCTGAAAATCGCGAAAATTCCTTTCAGCGATTGAACCACAATTTTTTCAAGGGTTTCTTTTTTCTAATTCGGATTTTTATCCCGGGGCAAAAATGGCGTATCTCTTATGAAATCGGATCGATCCGGTCTTCTGTTATTGTTTGCAACCATCAATCCTACCTGGATCCGCTGTTGTTTATTTCATTGTTTCCGCGGCATAAAACAATTGTAAAAAGCACCTTCTTCAGGGTGCCGGTTTTTGGCTGGATGCTGAAACAGTCGGGATATGTTCCCTCCTCTTCTGAGGGCAAGCTGTCGGAGTTAGTAATTGAGCACATTGACGCCATGGGCGGCTATCTGACGTCCGGAGGCAATTTATTTATTTTCCCCGAAGGAACTCGGAGCCGGGACGGCAGCGTCGGCCGGCTCAACAAAGGTGCATTTAAAATCGCTAGGCTTTGCCGAACCCCGATTGAGGTTCTATTTGTAAACAACACAAATAAATTGTTTACGCCCGGTAAATTTTTATTTAATACAATGGTAGCCAACACCATCACTGTTAAGCAGATTGCCGGAATTGAGCCGGATTATCAAAGCGAAAGTTTTTCAATTTCCGAATTGATATCTCGGGTACGGACACTGCTGGAAACCCAAAATGAAAAATCAAATGAGGATTTATGAAAGTCATACTGATGTCGATGCCCGATGTGGCTCCGCTGATTGTGCATGAAACCGCCATACACATGCCTGGTCATGGTATCGCCTGTGTTGGCGGCAATATCGATGAGCAGCATGAGGTTTACATCATCGATCTGATACGCAAGCGCCGACAGCTGCGAAAATATATCACCAAAATCCTTTTGAAAATTCGACCGGACCTGGTCGGTCTCTCCGCCATGGCATGGCAATACGACACCTGCATCAAGTTGATCAAATTAATCAAAAGTGTCCTGCCGGAGGTAAAAATTGCAATCGGCGGATACCATGCAACTCTGATGAATGAGGAAATTGCGGAGTCATCCGAGGGCCAGTTGATGGATTTCATAATTCGCGGTGAAGGTGAAGAAGCCTTTCGCCGGCTGGTCAACGCCCTGGCGGGAAGCGACCGGCTCGAGGACATACCCTCGCTTACCTACAAAAACGGGGCTCAATTTATTCATAACCCCAGGGGAGAAACCCTTGATTTGTCCAACCTTAAACTCCCGATTCGGGATAAACGACGGTTAACTTGGGGTTACCATATCCTGTATTCGAAAATAGAGCTTTTGGAGACATCTCGCGGTTGTACCCGGGGGTGTAATTTTTGCAGCATGAGACACATGTACGGCAGGTCTTTTCGCACCTATCCCATCGAACGTGTTCTGGCTGATCTGGATGACATTTACTATAAACGCAAGGCCCGCTGGGCGTTTATTGTCGATGACAACATGGTGTTAAATCCCAAGCGGGTCATCGCCTTGTGCGACGCCATTATTGCCAGAAACTATAAAAATCTGAAACTTGTCGTCCAGGCCGATTGTATTTCCATGGCACAAAACGAGGAAATGGTCAGCAAAATGGCCCAGGCCGGTTTCAAATCTGTCTTTCTGGGTATTGAAAATGCCTCTAAAAAGAATCTGGAATCGGCCGGCAAAGGTAACATCGTGAACGCCTCCCGCAAAGCCATGGAGATCTGCCACAAATATGGCTTCATGGTAATCGGCGGACTGATTTTCGGCTTTCCGGAAGATAACGAAGAATCCATCATCGAAAACTACGAGTTTATGAAAACCATCGAAGCCGACGGCGTCTATTGCCAGATATTGACCCCTTATCCAAAGACCGGCATGCGTCAAAACCTGATAGACGAGGGTCTGGTAACCAATAAATACAACTATAAAAAGTACAGCGGATTGTGGGCCAATGTCAGAACCCGGTATCTGGATTCCGACCAGCTGCAATATCTGTTCTGGTATCACCGTCAAGTAACGCTGGGATGGTGGACGCCATCCAGGCGGGCCAGGAGTCAGGGCCGTCTATGGACCGGCATCTGGTTATACGCCTTTAGGCCTGTATTAAAGTTCCTCATCGACCGAACGATTGAAAAAGAGGGCTGGGAGGGACGCTACCAGAAAGAACTCAAGCGTCTTTCGAATATGAACTACTTCAAGGACTTGGAACAATATTAGACTGGGGCCGGTCCACTTATTGTGAAGGCAAAGAGACTACCGTGATATCACAGCCAAAGAGTTGCTTCTAAAGCGTGGTTATGAACCCGTTCATGGACCTCGTCCCATAGCTAATTGTCACTACTTTTTGCAAGGCAAGCTTCGAACCAAAGGCGGAAAGGTTACACCACATAAAAAAAATCAAATCGAGTTACTTGGAAAGTAGGCACAACGCCTAAGTGAAGCGTCAGAAAACATATCTGGTGGCGCTTGAATCCCAGGAGATAAAGACCTTCGACTTGGAAAACTATTTCTCCCAGCTCATTGGAGAGCTTGACAAGTGTGCGAATGAGGTATAATATGAGTCATTATGAGTCAGGAGATGAGTTATGGCACAAATTACTTTACGCGGGATTAATCCGCAAATTGAACGTAAAATACGTATGATGGCAAGAAATAGTGGTAAATCCCTTAACCGCGTAGTCCTGGAAATGATTTACCAACATACGGGATTAAATGAAAAAGGTAAAAGGCCAGCGGCGGATTCATTGAGAAAACTTGCGGGCGGTTGGAGTGAAAAAGATGAGTTGGAATTCCTGGAATCCATTAAGTCATGCGAACAAATCGATGAGGAGATGTGGACGTAAAAATCATACTGGATACCAGTGCCTATGTGGGATTCAAGCGCAATGAGGTTGAGACGGTGGAAATCATTGTGCAGGCTGAACAGATTCTGTTTTCTCCGGTTGTCCTGGGTGAGCTCATGTTCGGATTTCGTAACGGCACGCGATTTAAAGAAAATATAGACGATCTTAACCGTTTTTTGGCGCATGAGGCGGTGGAGTTGGTGAAAATCGGAAAAATCGCGTCGGACCGGTATTCAAGAATCGCTGTCCAGCTTAAGCGACAAGGAACTCCGATTCCGACCAATGACATATGGATTGCCGCACAAACGATGGAACACGGAGCAGAGCTTATTACCTCCGATCACCACTTCGAGAAAATTAACGGGCTTGTTTGCACTTTTTTTCAGTAACCCTCCATAGTCCCCCGGCGTAAAAATGACTTAGCGCTTATGGGGCGAAGTACCAATGCTTGGTCCGGCATGTCATCAAACCCTTTTGCCGAATGCATGGGACGCCAGATCCCGGTTGCGTGGCCTGAAGGTGTTATCCGCCATTTCCTTTTCAATTACCTGCTGAAACAGCTTGAACATCTTCAATTCCTGGGATTCATCCGCGTAAAAGGTATCCCAGGCATAGTGCAATAGGTGTTGCAGTTTTTCGGCCGACATCTGTTTGGGGTGATAAACGACCTTGTCGGCGGAGTAATCGTCCCAGTCATAAGAAAAAATCCGGTCCTGCTGTTTG
>CALZJV010000554.1 GCA_945787595.1 uncultured Desulfobacterales bacterium
CCCAAATGGTTGTCGACCGATTTCATCCTATCTCAATTTGGGGGCGATCAGGATCGCCATAAAAGCTATCGCGAGAAAGTTCAAAAATATGCGGGTGAAAAAAAACTCAGGTGTCAAAACTCAGGTGTCACAAAACTTAGGTGTCAAACTTAGGTGTCACAAACTTAGGTGTCAAAACTTAGGTGTCAAAACTTAGGTGTCAAACCTTGAATTGTGAATTGTATAAGCCTTATTCACTATTCAAGGTGCGACACCTTTTTCCCCGACACCTTTTTCCCCCGAGGATTATATCGGCTGGCAGATCGATTACGCCTACGACGATACCACCGGCAACCTGCTGTCAAAGGCGCGCTCGGGCAGTTTAGGGGAAGATGTGACCTCCACCTACACCCACGGCAATTACGGCGATTGGCTGTGGCGCAGGACGCAGCATACACTTTCCGGGTCTTTGAGCGGCAAGGTTCGGGAGACAGTGAATGCCTACGAAAACGGCACCGGCAACCTGCTGTACCGGGAGTACTGGCTGGAGGGGGACACGAGTCCGCGGGTTAACTACACGTATGACGGCTACGGCAATGTCGATACCGTCACCGACGCCCGGGGCAACATTACCACCACCGAATACGAAACCATTTTACACACGCACCCCTCGCGGATCATTTCACCGGCTACCAATGGGGTCAGCCACATTACCCGGATAACATCCTACGATTACCGCTGGGGGCAGCCGACCACCCAGATCGATGAAAACGGCAACATCACCACCTTTGCCTATGACGGGCTGGGCCGGCCGGTTCAGACCGATTATCCCGACGGCGGCCAGGAGGTCAAAGTGTATGATGATTCCCTGGTGCCCCGCACTGTCATCACCCGCGTCAAGGAAAGCGATAGCCAGAACATCGAGACCTACCAATATTTCGACGGTTTTGGGCGGCCGGTCCAGGCGGTCTCTTTCGGGGAGGCCGGCCAGCCGATCGTTGCACGTCAATATTACGATGTAATGGGTCGCAATTACTTAAACAGGGGCCCGTTTTTTTCCGCCGGTGCGGGATATCCCCAGCAGCCGTCAGGCGATCACCCTTATGAGCAGACCACCGATTACGATTATCGCAGCCGTCCCTTAAGGGTGGAAAGCCCCTTGGATCCAGCCGTTCATTCAGGTGGCGCATCTGTTGCCGCCACAACCTTCAGCTACGATGGCTATGAAAGTACGATAACCGATGCGGACGGCAGTCAAAAAAGAGAGCGCAGGGATTATCTGGGCCGCATCGTGCGGGTGTTCGAATACCTCGATGCCCAAACCTATGAAACCGCTTACGGATACAATGCCGCCGGCGATTTGGCGGTTGTCCTGAATAAAGTCGGAATACAAACGGATTTTGGGTACGACACCATGGGGCGAAAGACTGCCATGTTCGACCCGGATCTTGGGGATTGGTCCTACACGTATGATGAGAACGGCAATCTCAAGACCCAAACCGATGCCAAGGATCAGGTCATCACCTTTGATTACGACGCACTTAATCGGATGACCTCAAAAACCTATTCCAGCGGAGATCCGACCGTCACCTATACCTACGATAATACCGCTGCGGGTGCCAACGGCATCGGCCGCTTGCATGAAGTATCCAACGCGGCGTCCACTACCACCTATGATGCCTACGATGAGATGGGCCGCGAGCTGAGCGTGACCAAAAGCATTGCCGGCGCGCCGCAAGCCGCCTACACCACCAGCTACACGTACGATCCGGCCGGCAAGCCGCTCACCATGAACTATCCGGACGGGTATCAGATCCACCACACCTATTTTGCAGGTTCGGGGCTGTTAAATACGGTGACAGGTCCCGAACCGGATTTTGATTTATACGCAGAGTTGGACTCGTATCGGCCCGAAGGTAAGATCGGCTCGATTTATTTCGGCAACGGCACGGCGACCAGCTACGGGTACGATGACCAATCAAGCCGGCTGACATCGATAGCAACCATTGATCCCGGTTTAAGCACGCTGCTCAATAAATCCTACACCTATTCAGCCGCCGGCGACGTTAAAACCATCCTCGACAAAGATGGAATTACCTATACATACACTTACGACGGCCTGCACCGGCTTGTTTCCGAGACCAACAACGGGCCGGCGGAAAGCTTTGCACAAGTAGTTGTCGAAAACACCTATAACGATGTATTCCGTCCACTGCACGCGCCTTCGAGTGTCCGCTTCAATGATATTGACTATATCTACCCCTACGATGCCAACGGCAATATGACCCGGATGCAGAATTTTAATGATCCGGACAACGTCAGGGAACAAGATATCGCCTACAATGCCGACAACATGCCCAAGCAAATCGAGTGGTCCACAGTTTCCAGCGGCAGCCCCTTGTTTTATAACGTCAATTTTGATTACGACGGCAACAGCCGGCGGGTTAAAAAGACCAAAAGTTGGGGTTATGAGACCTATTACGTCGGAGATCATTTTGAGATCGACAGCGGGGCGGAGATCAAATACATCTTTGCCGGCAACCAGCGCGTGGCCAAGGTGACGGCTGCCGGAACACACTTTTTTCATAAAGACCATCTTGGCAGCTCGAATGTGGTGACCGATTATGCCAGCGGAGCTGCGGTGGAGAGCAGCGAGTATATGCCTTTCGGGCAGACCAGGGACCACAGCGGCACCACTATCTCCAGCTACAAGTTCACCGACCAGGAATACGATACCGCCACCGGGCTTTACAATTATGACGCCAGATTGTATGATCCGGTGGTTGGGAGGTTTATCAGTCCGGATTCAATCGTCCAAAATTTTTTCGATCCCCAGATGCTGAATCGGTATAGCTACGTAAGGAATAATCCGCTTGCTTATACTGATCCCACGGGCCATTTTTTTCAAATCTTTTTACAGCAGGCGATTTCCACGTCCGCTAATCAAATGATGGCTAATCAGATGGCGGTTTCCGCTGGCAGTCATCACTATAATCAACAAAGTGCGAACGAAGCTATTGCAGGTGGCCTTACGAAAGTATTAAAATCATTCGACCCCAGAGTTCAAGTGATGACATGGATGAATACCCTTGTTGCTATAGGAGAGCTCACTGATGATGAAATAGAAGGTGAACCAAAAACCAAAACGCAGGAAAAAAAGGATGCTAAAAGAAAGAAAAAGCAAGAACAATCAAAACCTAATGATCCTAAAGCAACTAAAGACAAAGCAACTAAAGAGAAAAAGAAATTATACCAAAAGCAAAAAGATGATGAGCATTATCAAGGTAAGGTAAAGGAACAAATTGATAAAAAAAGATTTCCAGCCCAAGATGCAAAAAAAAGAGATCAAACAATTGAAATCATAATAAATAAAAAATACTAATAAAATTGATATTTTAATTTTCTATAATTGGGGTTATATTATGCATTCAGTTGAATATTTTATAAAAAAGATACGTGAAGAAAGAAACTATGGTAACTATCAACAATGTATTGGTTTGTGCAAAAAAGCCATTCCACTAACTAATAAATCAGAGTTTAACGATTGGTATTGGATTAGATTTAATCTATCCAGGTTTCTTAAAAAAGAAAACCAAATCGAAGAAGCAATACATTTATCCAAAGATTTGCTTAGGAATCTAAACAAAGAAAACAAACCTGAAGAATGGGCAATGACAAACTTATCTTTAGGGGCTCTATTTATCAAAAGGATAGAAGGGGATAAAAATAAAAATTTAGATAAAGCAATAACTTTCTATGAACATTCGTTAGCTTTTTTTACTAAAGATGAATATCCTAGCCAATGGGCTGGTATAAAATCAAAAATTGGATATCTATTAGTAGAAATTGAATCAAAAGACTATATTAATAACCTTATAAAGGCGACTAAATATCTAAAAGAAACGTTATCTTATTACACTAAGAAAAACCAACCTGTAGATTACAAAGATATTTTGAAAGAACTAAGTAGATTAAAAAAAATACTGAACAACAATAATGTTTGGTTGGAAATCTGGAAAGGATATAAGGACTATAAGCAACTTGAAATTGATTTAGATGTCGCTTGGAAGAAATTATGTGAAGAACAAGGTATTGATCCTGTAGCAGCTGGATTGGAGCTGAAGAAGTAGGAGACATTCTATAGAAGGAAAAGATGAGTAAGAAAAGATAAGGGTCACATCTTGAATATTAAATATCGGTAAAAGCGAAGGCAGTTGGGGATTTATCTTTAACTGCCTTTTTGTTTTAATTGCCTTCTAAAATCGATTCCATTCTTATTCCGGGCAGGAATAATAGGGGACGTTGTTGATCTAGTGGACTTATTTGTGTTATGAAACTGATAAAAAGGTTAGGTTAGGAGGGGTACGATGCCGCGTCGCGCTCGCGAAAAGCGCCGGATTGTCAATGATGTTGCCGACCGTAAAAATTTTGTAAGGCGTTTGGCAGAGCTGTCAGCCGGCACCAAAACCACCATCTATGCCTGGGCGCTGATGACCAATCATGCGCACATTCTTTTGCGCAGCTCGGAAATTGGTCTTTCCGGATTTATGAGACGGTTACTGACCGGCTATGCCATTTCGTATAATCGACGCCATCGTCGCTGGGGTTATTTATTTCAAAACCGCTATAAATCGATTGTCTGCGATGAAGATGCCTATTTTACAGAACTGGTGCGTTACATCCATTTAAATCCGTTGCGGGCGAAATTGGTTAAGAGTTTAGCCCAACTGGATCGTTACCGCTGGAGCGGTCATGGTGTCTTGATGGGTATTATAAAAAATGACTGGCAG
>CALZJV010000555.1 GCA_945787595.1 uncultured Desulfobacterales bacterium
TAAGACAATTGAAGAATGAAGACTGAAGATTGAAGATTTGAGGCATTCTTTCGTTTATATTCTGGTGTAAATATAATTTTCTATAATTATTAGCTGCTCGTTACTAACATTGATAACTTATGAGATCCTATATTCGCCAATCCCGCCATATCCTATTGACACTTTTGGCGGTATTTTTTTTTACCACCCTGGTTTTGCTGCTTGCTGGAGCCTCGCCTTTCAGTGCCTATTACCATATTCTCAAAGGATCCCTGGGGTCCTGGAATAAATTTGCCCATGTGACCAAAGCCTGGATTCCGCTCACCCTTTGCGGTTGCGGTCTGTTGTTTACCTTCAGAATTGGTTTGTGGAACATCGGTGTTGAAGGGCAGGTCATGATGGGGGCCGTGTTTACCACTGCCCTCCTTCGTTTTGGAATCGAAAGCAGTGCCGCCGCTTTTTTTCTCGGCGCGTCCATGCTGGCCGGTATGGCCGGCGGTGCCCTCTGGGCGCTGATCGCCGGTTTCTTAAAAACCAGGGGTGGCGTAAATGAAATATTTGCCGGTCTGGGACTCAATTTCGTGGCCCAGGGGATTATTCTCTGGTTGATTTTCGGACCTTGGCGGCGACCGGGGGTGGCATCCATGAGCGGCACCGAGACGTTTCCCATTAATTTGTGGTTGCACCATCTGGCCTCTATCCGCCTTTCGCCCTTAGCGCTGTCGATTGTTATCGCTTCTCTGACCGGAACCGGTTTGTTGATGCGTTACTCCCGAATTGGTTTGAATTTAAAAGCCATTGGAAACAACCCGAAGGCTGCTTTCATTTTTGGACTCAAAACCGACCGGTATATGATACTTGCCATGGTTTTTGCCGGCGGTTTTGCCGGTCTGGCGGGAAGCCTTCAGGTGAGCGGGGTTTACCATCGCCTCCTGCCGGCCATATCCAGCAATTACGGTTACCTGTCACTTCTGGTGGTGATGCTGTCCGATTATAAAATCCGGCTGGTGCCCCTGGTGGCGTTTTTCTTTGCCTGTTTAAATGTGGGCAGTATCCAGCTGCCGATGGTGCTGCAGGTGGATTCATCCCTTAGCGGCGTCATTCAGGGAGCCCTGGTTCTGGCAACCCTGGGTGTGCATGCCTGGCGCAAGCGTATAGCGCATAGGGCATAGGGCGGAAGACAGATGACGGAAGGCGGATGGCGGAAGACAAAGGACGGAAGGCAGAAGAAGGATGAGGGAAGACAGAATTCGGAAGTTCGAAAGCGAAGTTAATAATGAAAAAAGCGCAAATAAGATAAGGCGATTAGGACAGCAACGGACATTAATTTTAATAGAGAGAATGAATTAAAATTTGAAATGATCGAATCCTTCAATGTAACGGCGGACAAGAATGAGCTAATCCGCCGGAGGTCCGCCTTGGCGGATCAATTTTATAAAAACAGATAGAGCGTAGCGTTTCCTTAATTTTAGTCATTTTAGGCAATTTAGGTCATTTTAGGCATTCGTTTATTATTTTTTGAAATTATTAAATTTTTTCTATTCATGAGCGATGTTTGAACTCAATTTAACCATACTCTTTGCCGGTGTTGTTGCCGGGGCGGCACCGATTGTGCTTGCGGTGGTAGGTGAGACCATTACGGAAAAGGCGGGTCTCATAAACCTTTCGCTGGATGGCTCTATTTTGCTAAGTGCCATGGCGGCATTTACCGTTGCCTTTGAAACCAATAGCCTGATGATGGGTTTTGTTTGCGGGGCCATTGTCGGTGCTCTGGTGGCAACCACCGTAGCGGTGTTCAGTATTTATTTGCTTCAGAATCAGGTGGCTGTGGGATTTGTATTAACGTTGATGACCCGTGATCTTGCCTATTTTATCGGCAATCCCTACTCGCGGCTGCAGGGCCCTCAGGTGTCACCCCTACCGATTCCTCTATTGAGCGATATTCCAGTTTTGGGTGATATTTTTTTCAACCACAACCTGCCGGTTTACCTGAGCCTGTTTTTCATCGCAATTAGCTGGTGGTATATCTACCACACCCCCCACGGCCTGAAATTAAGATCCGTGGGCGAACACCCCAGGGCGTCATATGCCAGAGGAATCAACCCCCAAAAGCTGCAGTTGCTGTATGCAGTTTGTGGTGGATTATTCGTGGGGCTGGCCGGGGCCGCGTTTTCGCTGGCCATCAAGCCCGGATGGGGACGGCCCCAGGGGGCGGAAGGAACCGGCTGGATCGTACTGGCCCTGGTGATTTTCGGGGGCTGGCATCCGGTTAAGGCAGCAGCCGGTGCCTACCTGTTTTCGCTTTTACAGGTGTTGGGGATCTATTTTCAGGAATGGCTGCCGTCGGTTCCTTCCCAGGTTTTTCAGGTGGCCCCGTTTCCGCTGATGATTTTCACCCTGGTCATCATGTCTTTTGCCCAGAAGGAATCCGTTTTACGGTGGGCCGAAGGCAAAGCTCGCATCAAATCCCTGCTAAGCTTCTTTGCGGGAATGGCACCGTCTGCTCTGGGAAAGCCTTACCGGCCGGATTGATCGCTTTATATGTCCAAAAAATTCTAGCTCATTTTCTCATATTCCCAAATGACCATCGTCGGTTGAAAAGCTGATCAGCAATATTGAGGCCATTAATGTGCAAATAATCACATTTTACGTCTGAATAATGTGCAGCAATCTACAAAATATGGCTAAATTTTCTTGACGGCAGCTCCAATCCCTGGCAAAGTATTCTATTATGAAAAGAGATATCTATCCGAAATTATTGCAATGGAAATCATCCTCCCGGAGAAAACCGCTCCTTTTACAGGGTGCCCGTCAAACTGGTAAAACTTTCATATTAAAGGAATTCGGCCAAAGTGAATACAGAAACACTCTTTACTGCAACTTTGAAGAAAATTCCGGTCTTGACCGGTTGTTCCAAAATGACTTGAATCCGGATCGAATACTGGCAGATCTTGCCATTTATATGAATTGGGAGATTCGCCCGGAATCTGATTTGGTAATCTTCGACGAAATACAGATTTCAAATCGGGCCCTGAATTCGCTGAAGTATTTTGCCGAACAACGGGCCGATGTTCATATGGTGGCGGCCGGCTCTCTGCTCGGGGTGAAATTATCCGGTCCCGGGTCCTTCCCGGTAGGGAAGGTGAATTTTCTTCATTTATATCCGATGACCTTTCTAGAATTCCTTGTTGCCATGAAGGAGTCCAGATACACAAAGCTGCTTGAAAATGTCGACCCCTTTGTTCCATTGACGGAAGCGTTTCATTTCCACCTGATTGACCTGCTTCGCCATTATTATTTCGTCGGCGGTATGCCGGAAGCCGTCAAGTATTTTGCAGAAAACGGCAACGGCCGGGAGATCAGGGAGATTCAGCAAGAAATTATTAAATCGTATGTTCTAGACTTTGCCAAGCATGCTCCGGCGGCAGACATCCCCAAACTTACCCGGATATGGGATTCCATACCCAAGCATCTGGCAAGGGAGAACAAAAAATTCGTCTTCTCCGCGCTTAAAAAAGGAGCACGGGGCCGAGCCTATGAAAGCGCTCTGACCTGGCTTGAAGATGCCGGTCTCATCCTGCGGGGGCCATCGCCGGATCTCCTGTTGAACTGCTGGTCCAGGGAGAGCGACTTTTCAATGAATATGAGGGTGCCTTTGTTGAGAATTATGTCGCTCAACAGCTGGTTTCGCATCACCACCACCCGCTTTACTACTGGCGCAGTAGAGGCGGAAAGGCCGAGCTTGACTTTCTTTGTGAATTCGCAGATCGAATTTGTCCACTGGAGGTAAAAGCCGGCATTAATCCAAAAAGCAAAAGCTTGAAGTCCTACGAGTTACAGTTCAAACCGCCCCGACTGATGCGCACCAATCTGCTCAACTTTAAAAAGGATGGGAAAATATGCAATCTGCCCCTTTACGCTGTATCGCAGTTGCCACGGCTGATGGCAGCGGACCCGGAGAATGGGGACAGCCACTAGACTTTTATCGGGTTTATTCTGACAGCATGTGGTAAGAAAATGAAGGTTTCAGATGTCAGGTGTCGGGTGTCAGGCCAGAGGCGGCGCTTATAGGAAACTTCGTATGAGATTCCGTCTGGCCGGAACAGCGAATCCTCCAGAGTCGGACTGTAAGCATTGAACGTCGAACATCGAACGCCCAACATCGAACGTTGAATATTGATGACGCTGCGCTTTATCGATTTTATAAAGAGCGGGAACCGCAGAGTTTCGAACAGTAGATTTGCTCCCGACTTTCGTAGCCACTTCGCGGAGTAGGCCATCTCAATTTTTTAAATTGAAAGAATACATTATTCGATGTTCGACGTTCATTTTTTTAGTTAACCCCGGATATGAAACTTCACTCAATTTAAAATTAGTATATTTTCCTTGCGGCTTGGTGTCTTGGTGGCTGAACTCTTACGTTTTCCCTTGGGAACATTTACTACAACCTCATGTCAATATGGAGAATATAAAATGCCTGCCGCGAAACAACCCACCTCACCGGATGCCCGGCATCCATACAAGGTCTTCGTATCCAGCACTTACCTCGACAACAAGGAGCGCCGCAAAACCGTGCAGGACGCCATCACCATGGCCGGGATGGTGTGGCACGGGATGGAAATTTTCACGGCCAGCAGCCGGCCGACCGTCGAAGAATGTCTGCGCCTGGCCGCAGATGCGGACGTGCTAGTCGGTATCATCGCCTGGCGATACGGCTGGGAGCCGGACGGTGAAACGTCGATCACCGAAATGGAATATGACGCCGCCTGTGAGCGCTTGATGTTCCAGTTCGATCCTTCGCTGCCGGTGAATCCCGAAATAGATTTCGACCCGGGGCTCGAACGCTGGGACAAACAGAAGAAGCTCGATTCTTTCAAGCAGCGATTCTCCAAAGATCAGATGCAGGCCTATTTCAACGAGACCACCTTGGGGCAAAAAGTCCTCAAAGCATCGCTCGACTGGAAGAAAGAACGCGAGCGCAGCTTGGATAAAAACCCATCCGTTCAGGACGACACGCAGCCGGCGGCTGGGGCGGATGATCTTAAGGACGAGATCCGGCTTTATTGCCAAAAGGCGGATGCATTGCATGCCACCCTACCGGTGGCCGGTTTTGCCACCCAACTCAAGGTTCCCATCGACATCGAGGACATCTACGTTCCCCTGCGCGCCATGGCCGATCTGCGGGGCATCGCGCAAGAGCCATTTGCGGACGCCGGCCAGGCGGAAAAACGTCTGCTGGCATCCAATGTCGCGCTGGAGATATCCCTCGCAGTAGCATTTCGCCAGTCCGAAGAACGCCGGCAGCGAGGTGTCGTCATTCTGGGAGATCCCGGCTCCGGCAAGACTACCCAATTAAAAAGGCTGCTGCTGTGGTGCCTGCGAAACGGCCCTGAAACCATCGGCCTGCCTGCGGGCCTGCTGCCGGTTTTTTTACCGCTGCGGGATTTGAGGAAATTGGATCAGGGGTTGGACGTTTTCATCCAGGACCAGCTGGACAGCCCCCATCTCATGACACCGCAGGGTTTTGGCGAGCACCTGCTGAAACGGGGCAACCTGCCGGAGAAACGGCGATTGAATTATTTTAAAACCTTAACACCATTTTTTTTCAACAGCTCAGCCGCGTCTTTCAGCTGGGCTGCCGTACAGTCGTCAACCTGGTAGATCTTTTGGCCGCCATCCACAAACATCAATGTGAAATTTCCTTTGTCATCGAAGCGTGCGGTGTGGATATAGTCGTTATTGAGCCAGGGCGTGAGTGTTTGCATAAAATCTATGAAAGTGCATGTATTCATTTAAATAATTCCTTATTTCAACTAGCATTATAATACCGATAAAATAAGTGCGAGTCGGAAAATTTAAATAGTACTGCTTATTTTTTAAGACGCTATTCAGGAAGGGGCGAAATATGCCGGTAGCTTTTGTCACCGGAGGGACAGGCTTTCTAGGACTTAATTTGATTGAGCAATTGTTGGCCCAAAGTTGGGAGGTCATCGCACTTCATCGTCTTACATCCAATTTGAAGCATCTCCGTGAAAAAGACATACAACTTGTGGAAGGATCGATTACAGCGCCTAACTCCCTTATCACTATTTTCCCGGAAAAGGTAGATGCAGTTTTTCATGTTGCCGGCAACACCAACCTATGGTCACGTCGCAACCACCTCCAGACTCGCGACAATGTTAAGGGCACTCAAAATATGGTCGCGGTCGCGTTGAAACGTCAGGCCAAGAGATTTATACACACGTCTAGTACAGCGGCTTACGGACATCATCAACAAAAGATTGATGAGGAAACGCTGTCTAACGCCATCCACTCACCCATCAATTATCATCGAACCAAATACTTGGCAGAGATGGAAGTACATAAAGGAATTGCGAAGGGACTAGATGCGTTGATCATAAACCCGGCTAATATCATCGGTCCCTATGACTACCACAACTGGTCCCAACTCTTCATCCTCATCGATCGTCAAAAGCTTCCCGGCGTGCCGCAGGCGACTCAAACATTTTGTCATGTGAGGGAAGTGGCCAAAGCCCAAATTACAGCATTCTATCGAGGCAAAAAAGGGGAAAACTACATCCTTGGCGGTGTGGAGGTTGATTATTTGACCCTAGCCCAAGAAATTGGGGACATGCTGGGAAAGCAGACGCCAAAGAGAACCACTCAGGGCTGGATGCTAAAACTGCTGGGGAGAGTATCATTGTGGGGGTCTTACATCACTGGAAAGGAACCCGATATGACACCGGAAAAAGCCACTCTAGTTACCAGCCAAGTGTTATGTAACTCACAGAAAGCTGAAAACGAACTGGATTATCATTCGGTACCACTGAGGAGAATGCTGGAGGATTGCTACCAATGGATGCTCAGCGAAGGATTGATCGGTAAGTAAAGGTGATGGATAGATCGAGAAATGATATCGAAAATTCTGATATCTCAACGTTGATATGGCCGCAAAAAGGCGCAAAAAGCACAAAAGCAAAATTTCAGGGCTTGTAATTTCAATGTGTTACAATGAACAAAAATCGAAATTCTGACTTTTTACGAATCCATCAACGTTGGAATTTTGATGGGCTCAAAAAGCCTGTAATTTCATCCCTCCCCAGTTTATAGGACTATTGTTACGATCAAAATTCATCTCTCGCCGCCGGGATCCCACAATCAAAATCGATTAAGTTACCACCTTAAATCAAAATTCTAAAATCCAAAATCTATGGGGAATAAAAGCAGGATCTCTTTTAAAAGTAACCATGCGAAAGAAAGCATGATTTTCACTAGCCCAGTGCCCTCCCTCTTTATTCCCACAAATCCGTGCTCAAATACTTCAAGCCCGAATCACATATCAGCACCACGGCCGTCTTTCCTTTGAAGGAGGAGTTAAGCAGCTCCATGGCTGCGGTCACATTGGCGCCCGATGAAAAGCCGGCAAAGATTCCTTCTTCTCTAGCCAGCCGACGGGTCATTTCGACGGCTTGTTCGTCGGACACTTGTAAATACCCGTCCATTTGTGCGGGATTCAGCATCGGCAAAGGCGACATGGCATAACCGCCCCCCTGAATGCGATGGTTGGGATAGGTCACAGGCTCACCGGCAAGAATGGCCGCCCCCTCGGGTTCGACGATAAAGCACTTTATAGCCGGATTGTGTTCTTTGAAGGCTGCGGTGCAGCCGGCATATGATCCGCCGGTGCCGGCGAAATCGCAAAACACGTCGATAAGTCCACCGGACTGACGGATGATTTCCGGACCGGTGTTGAGA
>CALZJV010000556.1 GCA_945787595.1 uncultured Desulfobacterales bacterium
ACCTGACACCTGAAACCTTGAACAGATTTGATCTATGGCAGAGCCGATCACCTCTGACCTGGCCCTGAGGACCAGGTTTTCGATTTTGAATAAACAGGACAATCAATCTCAAATCCATGAATATTAGACTTATTTGCCCTGTCTCCAAAAACAAGTCTTTGGATGTTTTTTAACAATTAGGTAAAATCTTCGTATGACCTTTTTAGAATGTTGCTTTCAATACATTCAAGGCAGTCTTTAAATTTTCTGTCCCTTTGCAACTTTGTTTTTACGCGCATAACCGCGCTGCTGACCGAACTGTATCGGTTCAACCCAAAACCGGCACCGACTCTCATCAGCGGCTCCGAGCGCATGGTTCGAATCAAATACATGGCCATGTCGCGCGGCTCATTTTCATAGCGCCAACAAAACTAGTTCGTCAACTCAACCAACCACATTAAGTTGTCCATCCTGCAAATCACCCATCGCTTACACCAGCCACCTATAAACCAAATAGACACCAAATTGCTAAAAGTATAAATTAACTTCACAATTTCAAGCTTAAATCATGTTGCAGTAGATTAGTTCAGGCATCCTTTAAAAAAAAAATTCCATTAATTTTAGCTTCTTAAAATATTTATGCTTGCAGATCCTTTTCATTTTATGGTTCTGGCACCCAATTTGCTGATCAATGTTTTTAAATGTTCGAAGCGAAATATATTCACAAGCCAAGCAATGCCCCGAGCGGGAGAAATTCGTAAAATAAGCACTCATTTTTTAGATAAGAGCCTTAGCATTAAATATAAATAATTAAAATCTTGCAGGCAAACGGTATAAGAAATCAATATGCTACCATCACGTTACATTATTTGCCGGCATTCCCGCCAAAATGTCAGCGCTTCTTATGGACCAATACAGTTTTAGGGGTAAAGGTTTTCAACCTGCTATTTGAAAGAAATAGGAGGGAACGAAATTGAAAATACCATGGAAACTGTTTCTCAATGTTAATTTTAGTGCCGGTTTGTTATTGATGATTTCGGCTTTGGAAGCGGATGCAACCCGAGGCGTTCGACTCCAACTCAGAGCCAGTGAGCAAAAAAACGCTCCGATTGTCAAAGAAGTCCAACTGTACGGCTCAAGCTATGCGTTGGTCATCGGCATCGACAACTATACCCAAGGGTGGCCAAGACTTTCCAATGCAATCCGCGATGCAGAACTGGTGAGGGATGAACTTCGGAAAAAGGGGTTTGAAGTTACGCTCGAGAAAAATCTTAACTCTGTTGATCTGGAACGAACTTTCAGGGAATTTTTTGTATATAAGGGTGAGGATCCGCAAGCCCGCCTTTTCGTTTGGTTTGCCGGCCACGGGCATACCCAAAACGGAGAAGGCTATTTGATCCCGGCGGATGCCCCTTTACCAAATGCGGGGGCTAGATTTCGATACAATGCACTGTCAATGCGGCGATTTGGAGAATATGTGCGACAGGCGCGAGCGAAGCATGCCTTTGCGGTGTTCGATTCCTGCTTTTCGGGCACGATTTTCACCACCCAACGTTCGACACCGCCTGCTGCAGTTACGCGGGCCACCACATTGCCCGTCCGCCAGTTTCTTTCCTCCGGCGATGAGAACCAGCAAGTCTCTGACGACGGCAGGTTTCGCAAGCTGTTCATCCGGGCCCTGCGCGGCGAGGAAAGGGCCGATGCCAATGGCGACGGCTATCTCACCGGCAGCGAGTTGGGCCTGTTCCTCACCGACCGGGTGACCAATCTCACTGCTAGTCGTCAGACACCGCGCTATGGCAAACTTCGGGATGAGGACTATGATCGGGGCGACTTTGTATTCCTTTCTGCGGGTTCCGGTGCAGTTGCTAAGAAGCCTGAAAAACCCCCAATCTCAAAAAAAGTTAAGTTCTCACATAATAAAGGTAGCTCGGGATTAAACATAGAAGATAAAGAAATCCTATTAAATTATTTAAGTGAGTAGTAATTTGGGAGATAGAACGATTATAAGATTAATAACTGACTTGTACTTTTTTCTTCTGCCAAGGAGGTGTCATGATGAATAAAAAATATTTATCCCGGTTGATAGCTTTAGTATTTGTTATTTCTTTTTTGTTTTTTCAACAAAACATTGCTGCTGTGGAAGAAAATGGCATTGGCATGGTGACTGGTTCCAAAACCGGTACCTATATCAGATTCGGAAAAGAAATTTCTGAAATAGCAAAACCCTATGGTTTACAAATTATCGTAAAAGAATCTAAAGGATCGCTTGCTAATATCAAACGGATCCGAAGCACTGAGAATGCTGCAATTGGGATAGTTCAATCGGATGTATTGGGACTTTTGAAAGATCGATCAGATACGGCTGCATTTGCAAATCGACTACGGCTACTATTTCCATTTTATAATGAAGAAGTTCACCTTTTTGCAAGAAAGGAAATCCAAACCATCAAAGATCTTCAAGACAAAACGGTGGTAATTGGCGCAAGAGGTAGCGGAAATTGGCTTACATCAAAAAATATAATGCGGTTGATGGGCATTAAACCCGGGAAAAGTCTAAATTTAAGTCCACCCCAGGCAGTACTTGCTGTTTTAAGTGGCCAGGCAGACGCCATGATCTATGTTGCTGGAAAGCCTGTGAAATTATTTTTAAAGCTGGAAAGGGATAAACTGGACTCAAAATTCTTGAAATTGATTGATAAAGTTCATTTTGTACCTTTGAATCATCCAGACCTTCTGCGGGGAGAATATGTTGTTAGTAGAATCAGTACCGATGAATATTCCTGGTTTGATGGTAACATCCCAACAATCGCTGTAAAGGCGGTTTTAGTAAGTTACGATTTTTCAGGAGCGCATAATCCCTATTATCGTTTGCGATGTGAGCAACTTGCTACACTTGGAGAGGCAATGAGGAACAATATAGATCAACTCAAGCTCAACGGCCATCCAAAATGGAAAGAGGTAAATTTAGATGAAAAAGTAGGTATTTGGCCTCTGGATAAATGTTCGCGGGGTTTTGCTTCTCAAGCGGGTGTGAAAGATAGCAAGGAAGGTATGTTAAGTGAATTACTAGATTATCTGGTAAATGATAAATGAAATAATTAATCAGATCTTTTTCTAACCAGTTGGGATGGCAGCCATTGTAGGCGCAGGCAGGGAAATGGGGGTCGGACCGCAGCGACTTATTGATATTTATTTATAAGGTCAAAATATATTATAAGTAACTGAATTTGTTATGTATGATTTTTCACATTCTTTCTGATTTTCGCCAATTTTAGCAGATTTTGGAAAGTTTTTCCCACACAGATTCTCACACAGCTGGCCCCTTTTTTTCATCATTCATCACGTTGCACGAATTCAACGGTATTGCCATCCGGATCTTGAACCATTGCAATTCGAACACCCGGCATTAACTCAGTTTCCGGAATGGTAAATTTTACTCCTTTTTCCTTAAGTGCTTCGCAAAGTTCCGAAATATTCGTAATGGGAAACGTCACATAACGAAATCCCAGCTGGTCAACAAGTCCCGTCGGCCCTTTTGGCGGCACTTTTTTCGGATCGATTAATTTAAAAAAACTGTTGCCATAACTTAACCGGTGCATCATCCCCATGGGCAACTCCAATTCACCCACCTTTTCCATACCAAGGGTTTCTTGGTAAAATTTTAGACTCGCATTAATATCACTAACAAAAATGCCCAGATCCAATGCATCTCTTGCTAACTTCATCATAACGAAAACTCCTTTTCTTTGGCCTCTGCCCATTCTACCACCAGCGGAAGGATATTTTCGAATTGTTCCGGTAAGATTTGTATCATCTCACATTTTTCCTATCTTGAAACTTCAAAAGAATAGGAACTTGGCGGTACCGGCGCATCAGTAGCTCTAATTGGGTTTCAATTCAATGACGATTTTGCCGAAGTGCCGCGCGCTCTGCATGAGAGCATAGGCTTCTTTCACCTGATCAAACTTGAACACACGGTCGATAACAGGATGAATTTTATTTGCCTCAAAGGCCCTGTGAAATCGCTCCTGCATATCACGGCTGCCCACGTAAATGCCGTTTATCGCAAGGCTTTTTCGCAGGATGGCCAATGGATTTATCTGCCCGTCAAATCCGGTCAGCACGCCAACCAGACTGATGCGGCCGTTGATTTTAGCAGCCTCCATTGACTTGGCAAGCGTCCCGCCGCCGCCGAGTTCGAGCACCAGGTCGGCGCCAACCTGAAATGTTTTCTCCCTTACCAGTTCCTCCCAATTCGGGTTTTTATTGTAGTTAATCAACTCATCGGCGCCCATTTGGCCGGCTTTTTCAAGCTTTTTATCATCGCTTGAAAGCAA
>CALZJV010000557.1 GCA_945787595.1 uncultured Desulfobacterales bacterium
TATGAAATAATTCTTGTACCAGTCTTTATCTGCGTCAGAAAAGACAAAATCGAAGGGGCCCTTTAATTCCTCCACAAGCTCATGGGCATCAGCAAGGCGTGCATCGATATATTCAGAAAGTCCGGCCTCTCTAAAATTGGCAAGCGCCCTCTTATGTCGCCCTTCATCAATTTCAATTGTTATGAGTTTGCCCCCTGTTTTGCTCAGCGCCCATGCTATCCAGATCGCTGAAAGTCCGGTGGAGGTCCCAATTTCGATGGCATTCTTGTATTTGTTTATAAGGACCAGATCATACAGGACTTTACCGTCAGAGTAAGGGACGTTCCAATCATGCCATGTGCCCTTACGGTTTTCCAAAAACATTCTAACTTTCTCATCAAGAGCCTTGTTATTTCTAAGTTCTCCACAGTAGCCAGAACGAATTGAAAAGCTCAAAGAAAGGATTAAGGCAATCAAGAGAAATAATGTACAAGAGTTTTTTGTAAAACTGGTTATTTTCTGCATGTTATCAAATTCACCTCCTTTGATATTCAATCACAAACCTTTCTAAAATTACAATCCGCCTTCACCCGGTCAACCTCAATTTTTTGAAAAGCTTCCTCATACAGAAGATCCAATTAGTCACAAAATTGTTCACACATTCTCACATTTTTTCCAGCCATCTCAACCATTGCCAACCTATAAAACAACCCAGGGCATAATGCGGAAAATCCAACCAGGAAAACGTGGTGCCTATCAGAGCGCTGCCGATAAAAGAAGATCGTATAATTTCAAGAAACTTTGGATGCCACAGCTGCAATATCTCAAGAGCGCAGGTGATTATAAATACCCATACGGGGATTTTATTGATTAATTTTTTTTGGGGGAAAATTGCAGATACAATCAATATCCAAAATATTTCATAAAGCAGCCCGGCGCCATAATCATGGAACCACCATCGACCAGGTCCCGGAAAAATCTTAAATAGAAGTCCGAGCGGAGTGACTGCTAATAAAGAATATATGCAGCGTTTGCGAATTACATATTTTGTCATCAAAGAGCTACAAGTGTTGGACCTTATAATTTTTAAGTTTTCTTATTGTTCAATTGTATTCCAAAATGATCCATTAGTTTATGCTTGAAATCTTTATCAGAAACAACTTTTGTTTTCTTCTTTGAGCCTTCGTCTGTGATCGTTAATGAATCGTCAGACAGGCTAACTCTTCCATTTATTGTTGCCATAGTGCAGATGACTTCTTGTGTGAAACGCGATTCTGGCGAGGTTTGATGAAAAGTGCACATTTCGTCAAAATCCGATATTATCCGAGGATGTGCTGTAAAACTGTATACATGCTGCCAGCTATTATTATTTTCTTGTTTTTGTAAAATATATGTATCTGGTGCTGAGCCAAAAGGTTGTACTCGATACGTGCCGCTGATATCTTCGACGATCCCATCAGGCAAAGCGATTGGTTTTCTAAAGTTATCTCCAAATCCGACATCGACTAAATATTTGTTTTCTAAATCAATGATGAATGCCATATGGTCAAATTCGGGGGTAAACCTATCTATTGTCGGCATATAAACTCGAGCTGAGACAATTGATACAGTGAAACCCAAAGAACGCAGAAGCCAGCAAAAGAGTCCATTGAGTTCATAACAAAAGCCACCGCGGCCGCATGCAACAATCTTTTCGTAGATTCGGCCTTCCTCAAGAACAATCTTTTTACCTTGATGAATGTCGAGGTTCTCAAACGGTACGGTGAGCAAATGTTGTTCTTGTAATTTTGATAGAAATGAATAACTCAGAATTTCAGTATTGTTAACCTGGAGACGTTGAAGGTATTGGATACTATTCATGGATTTAGTTTTTAAAAAGACTGTTTTAGAACTTAGAACCCAGCGTTATGATCCGGTCAATTGTGTTGAAGAAGCATTCAAAAGGGATACAAAAGAAATTACGCTCACCATTTTTACCTATCCACCGGCGATCTTATCTTTAAATTCCCGATTCTTTAATTTAGTGACCAAAGCGTCCCTATGATCACTCTGAATTTTGATAACGCCATCTTTGACGGAACCACCAGTCCCGCATCGGCGCTTTAATTGAGCTGCAAGATTTTTTAATTCATCGAGGGAGTTAAGGGTTCTCAAGTTTTAAGGTTTAACAAGTATCGAAGTGTGAAGTTTGGTTAAAAGAATCCAAAATGCAAAAACCCCAAATCTATACAAGAAATGGGGTCTTATGATTCAACCATGGTAATCTCCACAGGGTTTACCGTTGGTATCAAAAGTGAGCAATTGCTTTTTCAGTATCAGAATTGATATTTTAATGTCAAACAAATTGTTCTAAATGGACTGCTGATAGCAGTTTAAGAATCCCTGATACCTCCTTATCCCCAGGTTTTAGCAGTCTCCACCATGGCCTGGATATTTTCCGGCGGGCAGATATCCGGTATGATACAGCCCCCACTTACCATCAATCCTCCGTCTCGACCAGCCTTGTCGATCACCTCCCGGGTTGCCTCCTTGATCTCCTCAGGGCTGCCCATAGCCAGGAGACCCGTGCTGACATTGCCCATCAGGCAGTATCGCGGTCCCAATAATTTCCGTGCGGTTTCAAAATCAACCCCTTCATCGAGACTCAAGCAATTCACCCCGGTTTCGGCAAAGCTTTCTATCCGGTCCGAATTGTCGCCGCAAACATGCATGATGGTTTTGATGCCGGTGGGTTTGACGAGGTTGACCAGGCTGGAAGTCATTGGCTTGCCCCACTCTTCCCAATGTCTTTTGGAGATGGCGTCCCCGGAACTACTCGGGTCGGAGATGAAGAGGATATCCACCCCTGTGCTGATAATGGCCACCGCATATACAATAAGGCTGCTGAGAGCAATTTCGCAGAGCTTCCGAAGGGATTGAGGCGCCTTGTACAAATCCCGCATGGCGTTCTCGGAACCGCGTAGCATGGAAACGTGCCTGAATGGAGCCTGTATGTAACCGATAACCGGGACCTGGTGTTTAAACCGATTTTTCAGTCGCCGCATTCCTTCCAGGATCAGGCTCAGCCTTTGGTTCTGATACGGATCGAACAGCTTTAAACGAGACAAATCGGTTTCGTAGTTTTGTACGGCGGGGATTTTCACTGACGGCGGATGCCCTCGGGATATTTTGAGTACCGATCCCATGGCCTCGGATTCGGAATGACAGGCGAACATGTCCCAAACGCAATCGTAGCCAAACTTATCGACGGCATAAGTTTGGGCATAGACATGTCTTTCAACGCTTTCAAGTTCATCGATCAAATCAAAACCGGCTTGCTTGCTGCACCACTCACGTGCCATAAGTACAACGGGTGGATAGTCAGGCCGTTTACCGCTCAACACACCCATAACCCTTTCGTAGGCATTCATACGATCCATGTTATTGGCCCCCGATGTGCGGTGGCATCCTCGTCGATCCAGTCTTCCTCGGTGTAAGACATGCCTTTACGCCCCGGCACCTTGCGCGTGGGCCCGGTCCGGTAAAAAGTGCAGCTTTTCGGACCGTAGCAGAACGTCTCGAAGCGGTACCGTTTCTTGGACGGATTCCAGTGGTCAATGATCATCTCCACCGGCATCCGGCAACCCCAGATGCAGGTCGAGCACTTGGAGTCGTAGGTCCTGGTGTCCAGGCGTCGATGACCTCGGCTGCGATAGGTTTCCAAGTCTGGAGGCACGCCATGAAACGGTGGACCGATAGAGGGTTCCCCTGTGCCTTCTTTCAATATCTTTAGACCGCTTGTCTTGTAGTACCCGGCCGTCTCGAGCCGTGGATCAGGCACCGGATCTGATAGGCCGCTCACTTCCATGCCTGCTCGAAACCTATGCTTTTCACGTGCGGCCTTACCGATGGCGATCCAAAATTCGCCGCGCTCGTCGCCACAGCTTCCTTCAATGCAAAGCACATAGCCTAGATAGCTGTGATGTCGCTCATCGAAAGAGCGCATAAGGCGGATGCGGGGCTGGACCGAGACAACTCGGCCCGACCACACGACTTTATCCTTGCCTACTTTGATCCTATCCATTTGTCCTTTTACTGATACGCCCCTGTGTCATTTTTCATTCCAGATGCCAGCCTTCACCAGCGTAAAATTTAAGGGACGTATTCAAATTTTAGAGTTTAACGACGAAAGCGCAGCATTAAGTTTGGGAAAAAAATGATATATCCAATTCCGTCACAATAGCTACTGGAACATCGCCGGTTTTAAAAATCAGGTGGAAATGATTGGGAACTAAGGCCCATGCAAAACAGCGCGTTTCAGTGTTTTTTAATATTTCTCCCAGCCGCTCGAGAAAATTGCGTTTGGCGGTGGGATCCTGCAAATCTTAATTCGATCAATTTTTGGGGCGATGATATGCTCTAACTCACCGGCAGCATCTATTCGTGATTTCCTTGGCATAGCCTTGCCTTATCATAACGATATAACATTGCAAACTTTAAATCTATAGGATGTCCCTTAAATTTTCCGTCCCTTAATTTCCACGATGCGTGGTCGGCCGCGGATCCTGGTCCAGGTGTGCCAGACCCTGGCCGAACCCCTGGAGCAGTTTTATTTTGTCGGACTAAGCTAACTACTTATTTTCAATTAGTTAATTTGGTCAGACAAGCCTTTGAGCTACTACTGCGAGAAAATGACAGAAGTTTGGATTGCTATTGGGCAGTCAGAGAGTCAGGGCTGAGCGGAACGCAGGTCGGCAAAAAGTTAGGAATCGGTCAGCCGGAATTGACCCGTGAAGTTGTGTGAGGAAAAAAATTGGCTCAGGTTATGGATTTAAGCTTAATAGAATGAGAAATGCATATATTCATGTCCCATATCTGCCGGAAATTGAAGCAATCTTTCAAGGACTTTAAAAACTTATTGAAATTATATAAAATATCTTGATAAACTTATCATCAGATGATAAGTTAAATTTCCAATGGACCAGAAAAAATATTCGAAAGAAGATGCCGCACTTGAGACACTGTTGGATCTAGACGGCGAAATTTTTCCAATGGATAACGGCTATTGGACCAAGTTCGAGGCATGTCGAGTTGCACCGACAGGACATATTCCTTTTGGAATCAGGTATTCTCTAAGTTTGCATGATCGAAACAACACCCGCATTTTAGGGTTCGACAATGCCCATGCTCAGAAACCAAAAAGAAAGAAATATGGCGCGCGCAAAGTTACTTGGGACCACAAACACAAGTTGGAAAAGATCTATATTTACGAATTCGAATCTGCAAGCCAACTTATAGAGGATTTTTGGGAAGCAGTTGAGGAAATATTAAAATAGATTGAAGGCTTAGAGGGTGATACAATGGCTAAGAAAACAATTAAAATCGGGATTATTTCTCGTGAAAATTACAAAAAGAGATCTATCGCGATTGCGAAGGGGGAACACAAACCCAAGAGAGGTGAACCAAAAATTTGGTTTGAATCCGTGCAGTCAATGGCACAGGTTTTGAGCAGTGAGAATCAGAAGCTTCTCAGAATCATCAATGAACAAAAACCAAAATCTTTAAAAGAGCTTGAAACGGCATCAGGCCGAAATCGAAGCAATCTTTCAAGGACTTTAAAAACAATGTCGCGATACGGCATTGTGGAATTGGTTAAACAGGAACGGACAGTTAAGCCGGTTGTTAAAGCCACTGATTTCAAGGTTGAATTTGGATTGGATAAGTCGTTTGCTCCATAACAGTAACAATTTGTTCCGACTATCCAACGAATAGCCGGAAGAACCGGCAGGATTATAATAAAACGGCTCGGAATTTCTACATCTCGATAAAATCATAAAATCGATCTCCGGCCAGGCCTCCAGTGCCTGTTTGATGCCGGAGCCGAGGCCCCGTTAGGCATCAGGGTTGATTAAAATCGCTTTTTTGATAAATACCGGTTCTAATTCTGACCTTCCTTAAAACCACTTTTTTGCCATCAAAAAGGTGGTTTTAAGCCCTTGAACAACCTGCCGTTTAACATTTATTTCATTGATTTTCAATAAGTTAATTTGGTCCGACAAACATTATTTCATTCTCCAAAGAGATGTTGCAAGATCGTTGTTTTGCCGGATTGGCGCGGTCCGGTCAGCACCATCGCAGGAAACTCGGAGACAGCTTTTTCGAGAACCGGTTCCAGCGATCTTTTGATGTAAATCGGAGGCATGACCAATTTCCTTGGTGGATATTATGCATTTCAAATGCATAATTCTTACATTAGTTGTTTAATTATTTGGGAACATTCCCTTTTTCCCGCAAGGATTGTTGCCGTCAAAGATGAAGCTTAATACCAAGTTTCTTTTAACATAGTGAGATTCTTATAGGATTGGGTTTAATGCGTCAGCGCATAAACCAGGTAATTGATCCCAAGTCGGTATGCGAGGTTAGCGTATTTTGTAGGGTATTCCGCATCGTAGGTATGTTCCCAACCATCTCCCATATCCGAATTCCAGTTGATCAAAATCATAATCCGTCCCTTGCCATCAAGAATAGCCCAATTTTCTGGATTCATATGGTCAGATGGTGCGTTTCCATGCAGAAAATAAATACCGGGGATCCGTTGGGCTCCATCGATATCATAAAAAATATGGAAAACAGTATGACTTGGATCGAGTTTAATCCACTGGCTATCTGGAAAGATTTGTTGGAAGGCCTGACGAAAAACCTGCCATCCTGCCTTCCCTTTAAAATCATCAATTAATAAAAAACCACCACGTAGGAGATATTCTCGTAAATTTTCAACCTCCTTTTCTGTAAAATCCGGACCACCGTCTCGACCAATTTCTACCAAGTATAAAAAAGGGAACTCAAAAATCCGATCATCATCCAACCTTAAAACAGCGGGTTCAGCATGGATATGGATTCCTGACAACCGGGTGACGCCACGTAAAAAATTAATTTCTGCGTCCGGATAATCATGTGCCCATCCACCATTCCCCCAACCCTGTCCCATCGCATCAAATTGAATACGAATAAAAGTAAATTCATCTCCTGCCGAACCAATTTGCGTAAAGTTTTCTTGGGCGGAGGTGGTAGCGGCAAAAAAACAGAAAACGAGGACTATTCCATAAAATCGCAGCAAAGGTAACTCCTTTTCACAGTGCTAATTGATTCTTAAGATGCTTCCAGTATTCTTTCAAGAGGATTAAGTCCTGATGAATATGGAAGCAAAACAAAAGGATTCGGTGCTATGGAATTAATGAGAGTCTCTATCAACGGTGGAGCCAGTTTTTCCAATAAGGAAGTCCATGTCCGTTCCCTGGTGTGATTGCTGAACATGATTGATATATAATTAACATAAACTCTCTCAGCAAGAGGAGCTGGCTTTTTCCAGTTTTTGTGGCGTTCTTCCAGATTTTCATCTTATACATCCAAATGTATTTTTTACCAAAACAGATATCATAATTCCCTGCTGTCAAGTCAAGTAAATCTTAATTTTTACCAGTGCAAATGTCGGATCAGGCACACGGAAGCCTGGTTCAAAACGAAAACCAAGGCCAAACAGGCCGAAGCAAACAGAAGGGAGGAATTAAAAAATCCAAAGCTGCGGGAAACAACCCAAAGGCGAACAAGCGTCTGGATTATGTGAAAAATTACGATTCCGAAAGTCATTTCAAGGACGTTTTATATCATATCCGCCGTTGGGTACCGTTCTGCAGAATGTTTGTCAGAATATTTTTCTGAATATAGCAAGATGGCTTTGTGTTGTTTGATTCGATGATCTAAATCTGTGGTTATCCTCGAAATCTTTACCCTTGCAATACACAATTATTTTGTTATTATGTGTAAATGATCAAAAAAAGGAGCACCCATATGAAAAGGACAAACATTGTACTTGATGATAAATTAGTTGATAAGTGCATGAAAACAACGGGCATAAAAACCCAAAGGGCTCTAATTGACCACGCCTTGCGAGAATTGTTGCGGCATGAGTCTCAGACTAAGATACTTGATTTAAAAGGCAAAGTTAATTGGGAAGGTGATCTTAGCGAATGGCGTAGGGGTCGCAACTGATGATGGTATTAATTGACACAACGGTATGGATTGATTTTTTTGCTGGAAGACAACTGCCGCATGTAGCAGTTCTTGAGAGCTTAAT
>CALZJV010000558.1 GCA_945787595.1 uncultured Desulfobacterales bacterium
GCGGCCTTTCGAGGCTCAGTCTTGGGGTTTATTTTCCAAGCCTTTAACCTTTTTCCGGTGTTAACCGCCTTCGAGAACATCGAATATCCTCTCGTGATGATCAAGTCCGAAGATAAATTAAGACGAAAGGAGATGGTTTTGGAGGTGCTTGAAGCGGTCGGGATGCTCGATAAGAAAGACAAGTATCCTGATCAGTTATCCGGGGGGCAGAAGCAACGTGTAGCTGTGGCCCGTGCACTGGTAACTCGTCCTAAGCTTGTATTGGCAGATGAACCCACGGCGAACCTTGATCAGGATACTGCCCTGAATGTAATTCGACTCATGCGGATCATGCGAGATGAGTTTGGCACCACGTTTGTCTTCTCTACCCATGATCCAAGGGTGATGCATGAAGCCGAGGCCACTCACACACTGGTAGATGGTAGGCTTGTTGGCAGCGAGCAAGCTTTGAAAAGGAGCGGAACCCATGGGTAATTCGTTCAAGATTGCTATTCGAAACCTGATGCGTTACAGGAGAAGAACGTTTCTTACTTCTCTTTTAATCACCGTTGGCGTTGTGATGGTGATCCTTTTTTCAGGTCTTTCCGGGTCGTTCAAGGCCATGATGATCGGACAAATTACGGATTCCAACTTGGCCCAGATGCAGATCCATAAAAAAGGATACCTCTCCTCTATTGATACCATGCCACTACATTTAAACTTAAACCAGAAGGCCTACACTAAAATCGAAAATATCCTCAAAAAACATCCCGAGGTGGAGGCCTATGCACCAAGGATTAAAATGGGGGCCATGCTCAGCAATTTTACGGATACCACTACTGTCCGGCTGAACGCCATCGATCCGGCAAATGAGGTTAAGGTGTGTCCCGCCGTTAGAGAGCGGATTAAATGGGAGGGCGAAGACGAGAGAACAATCCTCATAAAAGAAGGAGAAATTATCATCCCTGAAAAATTGGCCACAGGCATGAAGATCAAAAAGGGGGATGCAGTGGTGCTGGTGGCCCACAACGAGGAGGGTTCGGTCAATGGTCTCAATTTTTCAGTGGGAGGGATCATCGTGGATGTACTAGGTCCTCAGGGAAAAGAAGGATATATGCATATTGATGATGCGCGGACCCTACTTCGCATGGCAGAACCAGAAGTAACAGAGGTTGCCATTCGTGTCAAAGACTTCAAAAATCTTAATTCCGTGTTTGCCGATTTAAAATCGAACCTGGCCCAAATCAAGAATCCCAAAGGGCAACCTGCCCTTGAAATTCACACATGGGAAAAGCTGTCTCCATTTGTCAATATTGCGAATATGATCGATCTTATGACCGTTTCCATGAAACTTATCATGATCGCTATCGTACTTATCAGTATATTAAATGTCATGATGATGTCGGTTTATGAGCGCATTCGAGAGATAGGGACAATGTCCGCCATCGGCACGCTCCCGGAAAAAATCATGGCCCTGTTTCTGGCGGAAGGATTTTCCCTTGGTTTGATAAGCGCCGTGGTGGGAAACGCCATCGGTCTTGCAAGTATATATTTTCTGAATATTTACAAGATTCGATTTTCTTTCGGCCGAATGGAAAACCTGCTGCTCTCACCGACTGTTAATTTCTCTGAACTGTACTGGGTATCCGGTATTGTGGTTTTGGTTTCGGTTCTCGCCGCCCTTCAGCCGGCCTACAAGGCTTCACGAATGGAGCCGGTTGACGCCCTGGGACATGTGTAAGATCAAAGGCGCGGTCATCAATTTAAAAATTGATGGCCCCCAATGAATGACGAACTCGAAATACAAGCTTTAAGGAGGATAAATGAAAAAGTTTGCATTAATTCTTGTTTTATTTCTAAACAGTATGGGTTTTGCTCAACAATCACAAATCATTGCTGTAGCAGCAGTTGACAGAACAGAAAACAGCCAAATAAGCCAAGAAGCGGCGCGTTCCCCTTACTATCTGATCTTTGACAAACGTGGAAAGCTGTTGGAGGTGATTTCGAATCCCTTTAGTGCTGCGGCCAGGCATACCGGGCCGCAAGTAGCCGCACTTCTTGCCGAAAAAAATGTAACGGTGATGGTAGCTGGGGATTTTGGGCATAAATTAAAAATAGCCTTAGATGAAAAAGGCATAAATCATCTCGCAGCCACCGGCGTCGTGCAAAAGGCTATTCGAGAACTGTTAAACAAAAACAACTGATGAGGTGAATCATGAATAGGCTTATTATTGCCGGCATGATAATTCTTGGGGTGTTCGCGTCCCCGTCCTTTGCCATTGACGGCACTAAGCTGTTGAAAACGATAGATGCCAACCTCAATCCCGAAAGTTTCGAGATGTACCGCAAGCTGGTCAATGTTGAACCAAACGGCAGAAAAAAAGAGTTCATCATGTATTCAGTCAAAAAAGGAAGAGACAAGATCGCATCTGTTTTTTTATCTCCTGCCAGCGAGAATGGCCGCTCTACCCTTCGGGTGGGAGAAAACATGTGGCTTTACATTCCAAATGTGGGCAAGCCCATCCGCATCACCAGTCTACAGTCCATAACAGGGGGTATTTTCAACAATGCGGACATCATGCGGCTTGACTACAACCAAGAATATAATTGTGAAAAAGTGGAAAGCGGTGAAGGCCAGTACCTGCTTTACTTAAAAGCAAAGACGAGGGCTGTCGCTTACGACCGGGTCAAAATGTGGGCTGATGATAGAAAGCTGCTTCCTTCTAAAATCGAATGTTATGCCTCCTCCGGGATACTGCTCAAAACCCTGCATTTCAAGGAAACCAAAGCCTTTGGTGGCGGCATTGTGCGTCCTTCTGTCATCGAAACCGACAGCCCCCTTCACAAAGGATACCTGTCGATCATGATCTTTGCAAAGGTTAAGGCAATGAAAATTAAAGATGAAGTATTTACGCTCACATTCATGCCGAAGCTGGAATCGCTGCGATAAACGGGTTATCGAGAAAAGGAAATTGCTTAAAATATTGCTGTTCCTCTTGGTTTTTTTCCCTCAGTTGGTCCTTGCGCTGGAAGAGTATTCCTTTGACGTGTCGAAAATAGAGAAAGAGATAGAAAAAAAGCCTTACAGCATTGGGGGGTATCTAGAATTCCGACCTACTTTTTATTGGCTGGATGATGATGCGGCTTTATATAAGCTCGAATTTTATGATCGTACCAATAGAAGCAGGTTAGATGAATATAATTTCAGACTCTTGTTGGATTCAAGTTATGAAAAAGGGATTGGAGGCTTTTTCCTGAAGACAAATATTGACGCTGTTGAGTCTGACATCGAATCAGATGTTGAGGCAACAATTTTCGAAGGATATATGTCTCTAAAACCTTCGCCGTCTTTTAATGCTGATCTTGGTAAAATAACATTAAACTGGGGCAAGGGCTATGCCAATACCTTTGTAGGCTTTGTGCAAAGACCTAAAAACCCCGAAGACCCTGACCTTCCTCGTGAAGGGTTCATTATGGCATTAACGGATTACACAAAGAGTTTTAATGGGCCTTTGCAAACCGCAACCCTTACTCCTGTCCTCGTCCCTGCTTATAAGGATATTAACGATGATTTTGGAGAGATAAACCATTTAAACCTCGCCGGCAGGCTATATTTTCTTTTCTATAACACTGATATAGATTTTATGTTCCTCACCGGTGACAGTAAGCCATCCAGATTTGGCGCAGATTTTTCACGTAATGTCACCTCAAATTTAGAAGTACATGGCGAATTTGCCTATATAAATAATTTCAAAAAAAAATTTGTCGACAACGATGGGAATTTGTTTGACGAAACTTTTGATGCCAAAAACTACCTTGTAGGTATTAGATATCTGAGCCCTTTCGACACAACATTCATTTGCGAGTATTATCGGAACGGAATTGGATTCACCACCGATGAAATGGAGAATTTCTATGCCTTTGTAGATAAGGGTTATGATATATTTCTCGCTTCAGGCGATGATAGCCTTATAAGGAAGGCCGCATCTCTGGCTGAAGGAAGTTACGGTAGTAGAAATCCCATGAGGGATTATTTTTATTTACGTGTCATCCAGAAAGAACCCTTTGATATTCTTTATTTTACGCCAGCGATCACGTGGATATATAACCTTAATGATCAAAGTTTTTCCCTTTCACCGGAATTCTTATATACGGGTATTACCAATCTGGAGCTGCGGTTGAAGGCGGGCTTTATTGTGGGAGAGCAGGATACCGAATACGGTGAAAAGCGAAATAATTATCGTCTAGAATTCAGAATGCGGTATTATTTTGATGCAGTCAAATTATTCGATAAGATTAAGAGATAAAGTAAT
>CALZJV010000559.1 GCA_945787595.1 uncultured Desulfobacterales bacterium
TTCGATTTCTCTTACACAAAAGACGGCCTAAATATCCGGCAGTTCCAATGGCAGGGCCAGCCGGGACAGCAGGTTGCCATTACGGGCACCATTCCGGTTAACATTTTGGAAAAGCCGCTTCTGAGGTCCGGTCCGCTCTCCGTCGATGCGCAGGTATCCATCCCCGATCTGGCTGCATTCGGCTGGCTTTTTCCCGAATACATACCTTCGGATGGGGATCTTGAGGGTAAGTTGCAGATGGCCGGCACCTGGAAGGCGCCGACCGGCACTTTTATTTTCCGGAGCCGGGGCTTAAACGATCCCCCTAACTTGAAATCCATGCCGCCCGGTCCGATTGATGTCGATGGAAACATCCGGCTCGATGGGAAAAAACTCCTGGTGGAATCGATTCAAATCAACTCCCCCAGATTGACGTTTACCAGCCGGGGTGAATGGACTGGCATGCCGGCCTTGACCGAACTTCTCCAGGGAGAAGCCGCAAAGCCGGCCGGTAATGTCGACATGCAAGGCAATCTCCTTGTCGAGGATCTAAGCTGGCTGGCGGCGGAGAACCCGAGTCTGAGGCGGGTTGCCGGCCGGCTCGAAGCGGATGTCACTATGAAAGGCCCGATTTCAGACCCAGCGGTAGATGCCGTCGTTCATCTGACCGATGGCGAATTGCGGCCGGATATGGATGTGCCTTCCCTGCAGGCGTTGAATCTGAATGCCGTGGTCACCCCGGCCGGCGCACGACTGCAAACCTTCACGGGGGAATTGGGAGGCGCCCCTTTTCGGATCTCGGGTTCCGTGATGCGTAGCAACGACAGCGGCGCCAATGCCGATCTGCGTCTCCAGGGCGAAAATCTTCTTTTTTTTCGCAGCGCAGGTCTGAAGATGCGCGCCGATACAGACCTGACGGTCAAAGGACCTTTGAAGCGGTTAGAAGTGGCGGGTGAAGTGGCCATCACCGACGGCCGCCTGGTAAAATACTTTGACCTTCTCGGCACCCTGAAAGGGTCGTCAAAACCCAAAACGGACCTGGGGCTGCAGCTTTTTTCCATCCGGCAGCCGCCTCTCAGCGATATGGTTTTTGATGTGCGGCTGACATCCAAAAATCCCTTCACGATCCGCAACAACTTGATCAAGGGCGCGGTCCGGCCGGAACTCAAGCTGACCGGCACCGGCGAATTGCCGGTTCTTGCCGGTAAAGTATATGTCGACCCGACCCGGCTCAGCCTGCCCGCCGGCAGTCTTGTTTTCGAATCCGGCGTTATTCGCTTCGATCCCAACAGACCGGATCGACCCACCCTGGACATGATCGGCTCATCGAAGATGCTGGGATACGATGTGACCATGCTGGTGGAAGGGCCCTATGACGAGCCGATCGTGACCCTGTCCTCGGTACCGCCGCTCTCCAACGATGAACTGCTTCTGTTACTCATCGCCGGCCAGCAACCCAGTTCAACGAACGACACACAGGCCTCCCAGCAGAGCATGAATGTGGCCGTCTTTTTGGGCAAAGATTTGATTGCCCGCTGGTTCGGCAGTGATTCGTCGGAAGCCGGCGAGTCCATTATGGATCGGTTTGAGATCGGGGTCGGCCGGGCCGTTACCCGGTCCGGCGAGGAAACCATCGATGCGCAGTTCCGGATTGCGGAAGACCTTCTTCGTGATGGAGACAAACTTTATATTACCGGTGAAAAAGATATATTTGATTTTTACAACGCGGGATTAAAAATTGTATTTCGGTTTAAATAAAAAGGCTGCACACCGCTGCAAAGCGCCTTGGTTATGGCGGCTCATCTGTGGGTTTCTGCTGGTGCCGGTGGGCATAATCTGTTTGCAGCGGCATGTAACGGCTGCAGAAGCCGAACCTGCGAAGGCTAAAGCGAAACCCTATAAAATCGTTTTCCGGGGGAACCTGGCTTTAAATGAGATGGTTTTACGACAGGCGGCGGTGGATGAGCTGACGGCCTTTGAAAAGCAGGGGCAGCGTCGGTCGGATGTGGATGATGCCGCCTTTCAGATAGAGCTTGCCTACCGCAAGGACGGTTACGCTTTTGCGGCCGTAGACTATCAAATCGAGGATATTGCAGGAGAGCTCGTGGTCACCTTTACGGTCAATGAAGGACCACGTGTCATCCTGCGGAAAATCGATATTAGCGGCAATGCGACCATCGCCACGCAGACCCTGTTGCCTTTTTTCGAGGAAGACAAATCAGGTCTTTTCGGCCAGGGGAAACTTTTCTTCATCAAGTCCAATATCGGGTCGGCATTATCCCAGATCCGGGACTTTTATATCTCCCAGGGCTATCGTGATGCGGTGGTCGGTGATGCCCAATATTCTTTTAGCGATGATCGTACCCAAGCAACTGTCACGGTTGCTATCGAGGAAGGAACCCGGTATGTGGTTCACGACATCCTTTTTCGGGGAGATCTTATCCCGAAAGCAGAGAATAAACTGAAAAAATCGCGCCAGGAACTCATCGGCAAACCTTACTTCGCCCGGCGAAGGCTGATTTTGCGGAGCCGATTGCTCGAAATTTACGGGAAACTCGGATATCCGAACGTGCTGGTGGACGTCAAAGAGCAAGAGGGGACCGAACCCGGCATGGTGGTGCTGGACGCAGAAATTACACAGGGCCCCCGTGTGACCATTTCGGAGATTCTGATCCGGGGTAACGAAAAGACAAGACAAAAGTTTATCCGCAATCGGCTGCTCCTGAAACCGGGCGACCGTTTTGACCTTGAACTGCAGCAGAAAAGCTTCCAGCAGCTTTACAAGACCGGACTTTTCACCAAAGTAGACTTGCATCTCGAAAAACAGGAGGGCACCGACCAATGGCCTTTGGTGGTGGAAGTAACAGAAGCGCCTGGTAAGGAACTCTATTTTGAGCCGGGCTGGGGCTCCTACGAGCTGCTGCGCTTGAAAGCCGGTTTTCGTGAGAAAAACCTATTCGGCACCGGTCGCATCTTCGGACTGGAGGCCATCGCCTCTTTGAAAGCCCAAAGCCTGGTGGCGAGTCTATCAGATCCCTGGTTTCTAAACACCGACATCAAGGCCGATCTGCCGGTTTATTACAGCCGCCGCCAAGAACCGTCCTTTACCCGCAAAGACCTGGGGGGCTCCCTTCTCTTTTCGAAAAAATTGACCAATCGCCTGAGTGCGACCGGGGGTTATGGCTTCCGCATGACGGACGTCTCGGATGTCGACCCGGATATCGAAGATGCAAATGCGCCGACCGCCTACGACTATGCCAGCCTCAAGGCTCAAGCAACCTATGACAGCCGCAATGATTTATTTTTCCCTACTAGAGGGCTAAGAAGCTTTCTTTCGGCCGAATATGCCGACTCGTTTCTGGCAAGTGAGATTACGCTTACCCGTTTGACGGGCGGCGTGCGCTATTTCATCCCGCTGGCACAAACCACTATTCTGGGTATGCGCTACCAGACGGGTTTGATCGTTCCGGGGAAAGATGATTTTAATTTGCCCATTTCCGAGAGATTTTTCAATGGCGGTGAAAATACAGTCCGCAGTTTTAAACAATCCGAACTTGGTCCGCAGGATGCAGACGGTAACCCGGTCGGCGGGCTGGCATACAATGTCATCAATATAGAATTGCGGCAGCGACTGATTGGAAACCTGACCGGGTCTCTTTTTCTTGACTTCGGTAATGTATCGCCAAACCGGACCCGCGATGAGCAAGGTGAGCGCCCCTACGACAGCAAGTCCGATATCATGTCGGATACATTCGATCAGTATTTCAAAGACTTCCGCACCGCTGTGGGGTTCGGCCTCCAATACCAGTTGCCGGTGGGCCCGGCCCGGGTTGATTTTGCGTTTAATCCGGACCAGGACAGTGACCGGGATGAGGATTTTTTTGTATTCCACTTTAGCGTGGGGATGGCTTTTTAGGTTATAGGCATTGTCTTTGATACCAGACTATCTGGCAGAACGATCCGTTTGCAACTGGTCTGCGCTAGTGTGCCTCTGTTAGGACATACCCGAGACTTCCAGGGGATGTATAGAATCTATATGAACATCTCGCTGCGGAAAGGCGATCGTGATTCCAGCCTTTCGAAAGGCCTGATCAATGGCCGTATGCAACTCGGTTATGGTGACCAGACGATTGTCCAAATTGGGCAGGTAGCAGCGCAGCAAAAAGTTCAAAGCGTTGTCACCGAATCCTTCGAATGTCGCGATCGGCGCCGGATCCTCGAGAACGATGGGATGTTCCTGGGCTGCTTTGAGCAGCAGCTCGCGGGCCAGTTCGGTGTCCGACCCGTAGGCA
>CALZJV010000560.1 GCA_945787595.1 uncultured Desulfobacterales bacterium
GTCGATGACATTCTTGAAGACAATCGCCTGTCCCTGGAACTTTTTCATGGAATTGCCGTGGGAGCAGTCCACCATGATGGTCTCGGGCATGTCTTTTTCGATCAGTTTCAAGCGGGCCTGTTCGATACTGATGGGATCGTAATTCGGTCGTGGTCCCCCGCGCAGAACGATATGAGTCCAGGGATTTCCGCCGGTTTTAACGATACAGGTACGGCCGGCCTGGTCTATTCCCAAAAAACTTTGCGGCGTTTTGGCCGCCACCACAGCATTGATGGCAGAGGATAGATTGCCGTCCGTACCGTTCTTAAAGCCGACCGTCATGGACAGCCCGCTTGCCATTTCGCGGTGGGTCTGGGACTCGGTTGTGCGTGCGCCGACGCAGGACCAGCTGACCAGATCGGCGACATACTGTGGGGTGATGGTTTCCAGGAATTCGGTGGCGGCAGGAACGCCGATTTCATTGATTTGAAGCAAAATATGACGCGCTTTTCGCAGGCCCTCCATGATATCACAAGACCCATCCAAATTCGGATCATTTATCAATCCTTTCCACCCCACACTTGTCCGGGGCTTTTCGAAATAAACCCGCATAACGATGAAAAAAGCCTCGCCGACCTTTTCACTGAGTTGCTTGAGTCTACCGGCATACTCACACGCCGCCTTGTCGTCATGAATAGAACATGGCCCCACAATCACTAAAAGTCTTTTATCTTCCTTGCGCATAATTCTTTCAATGGCATCTCTTCCGGAAAGAACCGTAGCATGTGCTTTTTGGCTAATTGCGAGCTCCTGCTTCAAGCGATTCGGTTCCATGAGATGTTGATAGCCTTTTATGCGAAGATCATCTGTCGGTTTCATAATTCTATACCTCGATTTAGGGTTGACACGACAATCTAAATTGAGTTGGCCTAAAAAACAAAAAAACCGTGGGTTTTTAAGTCTGCCCACGGTTAAAACGCTTCATTTAAATTGTCTTTATTTTATCAGCGTACCCCAGGCAAGACGGTAAAATAAAAATAATACCAATAATAGGGGTAAGCAAAATTGCCTGAATGAAAATGGGCCACCGGATAATCCTTTTAACATGAATTGAATATCAGGGTTGATGTATATCAGAGGAAGCGGAGTGTCAAGATATTTTTTGTGCGCAGGGGTGACGATTGAAGATTGACGAATAGTGGCGTCACTTTGCTCTTTTTGATTACTGTTGATTCACTACGATGCCTTAGGGTTCACGAAAAAATAAGTTCACAATTTTAGGCGTTGAGGCGCCCGTCTGGCAAGGCGCGAAAACGCAGGAATATCTGGATATTCCGAGCTTTCGCAAGTGAGCCCTTAGAGTCGAGTTCAGTCGGTGTCGGTGACGATTATTCATGCAGCGGGTCGGCTTTGAGAAACTCCCCGATCCTTGAATTAATTATCAATAGAATTTCTTACTTAGACATTCGACGTTCGACATTCGAGATTCATAAAAAGGTCCGGCATCCTAAAAACCCGACAACGGCCTATGCAAAAAAACTGTTGACAAGCCGGGTAGAAACTATATATTGTGCCGGGGTATCAACGGAGATAACGGTGAATTCAACTTTCAGGATAAAAGGATATTTTTTTAATTTCGGACGCTTCTTTTTTAGCTTTAGAAGCGTTCATCCGGTTAGTTAACGCTAAAATTTAATCGTTAATCGCCCCGGGTGGACTTCAGCACCACTCGGGGTTTTGCATTTATCAAAGCCCTGAGAAAATTCTCAGGGCTTTTTTAGTTTTATCAGAACAAGGAGGGGACCATGAAGTTAAAGCAGGTTTCGGTACCGATTGAAAATTCGAACAATAGACTGTACGAATTTGCACGGGCTCTCGATGAAAAGGGGATCACGCCCAGAGCAATTACCCTGGTGGATACGGGAGATTTTGGAGAAGCGCGCGTTCTGGTATCCGATACGACAGCCGCCCGACAGGTCTTGATGCAGAAAGCGATCCCAGCGCGCATCGATGATGTCGTTGCCGTCCAAATGGAGGACACGCCGGGCCACTTACCGGATTTATTGGGTAGACTAATGGAGGCCGGCATTAAAATCAAATATAGTTACGCACTGGGGGGAAAGAATTTGGAAAAAACCACCATGGTTTTTTGTTTCAACGACAACGATAAAGCCATTAAGACACTTATGATTCAAACGGACGAGGACTGTAGCTATGAAAAACCTAAAACTTGCGGTGCGTGAAACAAAACAGCGTACCGTCATCAACGTATCCGATGTTGCGATCGGCAGGGATCTTGTTGTCATTGCGGGCCCCTGCAGCGTAGAGAGCGAAGAACAAATGTTTGCGTCCGCACATGCCGTCAAAGACGCAGGGGCGGACATGCTTCGCGGAGGGGCTTTTAAACCCAGGACCTCGCCTTATGCGTTTCAGGGCCTGGGCCTCCGTGGATTGAAACTACTGGCGGAAGCAGGCAGGCAGACCGGCCTGCCGATCGTCACCGAGGTGATCGATCCCCGGGATGTCTCCTGGGTGGCCGAATTTGCAGATGTCCTGCAGATCGGAACCCGCAACATGCAAAACTACTCCCTGCTCAAAGAGGTGGGGCAGACTGGACGACCTGTGCTGCTCAAGCGAGGCATGTACTCCACCCTCGAAGAATGGTTAAACTGCGCCGAATACATTCTCAGTGAAGGCAATCCAAACGTGATCCTTTGTGAACGCGGCATACGGACTTTTGAAACATACACGCGCAACACGCTCGATCTGAGTGCCGTGCCAGCCATAAAGGAGCTGACGCACCTGCCTATCATTATCGATCCGACGCACAGCACCGGGCGGGTCAATCTGATCGGTCCCATGAGCATGGCCGCTGTTGCCGCCGGGGCGGATGGGTTGATCATCGAAGTTCATTATAAGCCCAAAGAAGCCCTGTGTGATGCAGACCAGGCACTTACACCGGTTATGTTCACGGACATAATGACCCGTTTGCGACCGCTGAGTTCTTTTATGGAAAAACTACCGACTAGTAGTTATAGTTAATGGTTATTGGTTTATAGATTTAGAAAAAATAAGTATTTGAGAAACTTCTAAAATTATCTGCAATTGAATTAATGTGATATCAGGTTCTAATAACTAATAACTGATAACAAATAACAATTTTACTATTGTGTTGAGGTGAAAAATGAAACTGGAAGGAATTCGCAATAAAATAGACAAAATTGATCGAGAACTGCTGGTCCTGCTGCAGGAACGGATGGGGTTGGCGCTGCGCTCAAGAAAGTTCCAGGAGCCTGCCGCTGATCCGAAGCAGGAAGAAGATTCGCTGGATCGTATGAAACGTTTGAATCTGGATCTGGTAAAAAGCTCCTTTTCCCGGCAGCTGCTGAAAACGATCATCGACGAAAGCAAGCGCCTTCAGGATGAAGATCGCCGCCTGGTCGCTTTTCAGGGGGAGCATGGCGCTTACGGTGAAGTTGCCTCCCGCGGTCTTGTTCCCGCCGGCGCATACATTCCCTGTCTGGAGTTCATCGATGTATTTCGCGGCGTTGAAGCCGGCGATTTCGATCTGGGAGTGGTCCCGGTGGAAAACTCACTGGAAGGCGCCGTCACCCAGGTAAATGATCTTCTCACCACCACGGATTTGAAAGTCATCGGTGAAATAAAGGTCGCCGTAAACCACTGTCTGCTTGCTACTGAGGAAACCGATTATCGCGAAATCCGCGTCGTGTATTCCCACCCCCAGGCCCTGGCCCAGTGTCGGGATTTCCTGATGCGCAACAAACTTGAGGCACGTCCCTATTACGATACGGCGGGTGCTGCAAAAATGCTGGCCCGCGAAAATCCTAAAGCTGCAGCCGCCATAGCGAGCGCTTTGTGTGCCGAATTGTATGATCTACAAATAATAAAAGAAGGTATCGAGGACGGGCCGTCCAACTCCACGCGGTTTTTGCTGCTCTCCAAGGAGCCCTATGCCGATAAGGGCGATAAGACATCGGTTATCTTTGCCGTCGCCCACGAAGCCGGCGAACTCTTTGGTGTCCTCAAATTGTTCGCCGAAGCCATGATCAACTTGACCCGTATTTCCTCGATGCCCCTGCGTTCGGATCCCAGCAACTACAGCTTCTTTCTCGATTTCGAAGGTTCACAAGAAGATGCGAACGTGGCCGAAGTCCTGGAAAAAATGGCAACCATGACTATTTCGTTAAAAAACCTGGGCAGTTATCCGGCAACTAAGGGAGGCGTGTAGTAAAATATCTTAGAAAAGTCGTGGGAGATATCTGAGTACTTCTGATTTCTTAACCAGAAAAATTCCAAGCACCAAGTAACAAATAACAAGTAAAATCCAAATTCGAAATCCCAATAACGCTAACACGTTTAGGATTTGAATCATTGTATTTTGAGGTTTATTTGAAATTTGAGTTTTGTTATTTGGGATTTAAAAAAAAATTATTTAAAATTAGGTGAATGAAATCAGATTAAAGATTCCAGATTGTATTTGCGTCAATTCACTGTGGCAGTTTCCACTATAACCTCATCGCCCCACAAACCGGTGCCTCCCAATCCAGTGTTTCATCTTTGGCCAGGGTGACATCAAATTTTTGCGCTATTTGGGCGGGCATCGGGGCAGCCCGCCGAATTTTCAAGTCAGCGTGAGTAATCAAAGCTTCAAAGGTTGCAGCCAGCTGGCTGGTGGTTTCATTCAGCATAAAATGGATGAAATGAAAACGTTTATCCGACCGACCGATTAGACGGGTGTGTATAGCAACCGTCTGCCCGACTCGCACCTCGGCGAAATACTGAATAAACTGCTTCAAAGTAAAGACGCCAAAATTTCCGCCTCGAAAGTAATTCTCATCCAATCCATGAGATGTGAAAAACTTGCGCCCGGATTTGGCAAACAGGTCAAAATACCATCTAATATTCATGTGCCCCATTATGTCCTGATAATCGGAAGGAATGAGTTTACGATGGTACACAGGTAAAGTTTCCAATAGTGCCAGCGGTATCAGGCAACTGCCTTCTTTGTCCCAGATGCCGCACTCAGACTGATTGTTCTCAGCTGTCATGATTTTTAGTTATCTCCATCTTCTCTTCTTAATGAAAGTGGTTTCACCCTGGCATGATTTATGCTATAGCCGGATTGAATATTTTAGCCTCCGTTTCGTAGATACTACCCTATGGGCTGGAAGCGGGCTCGGAGAGGATTGCTATCGATTTTAATAGATAAGACAGAGCGAAGTCTCCGGCTCGTAGCGGATTTAGCGCCTACGCCTCGGAGAGCGATACCACAAATCTTCAATCTTAAATCTTAAATCGTCAATTTTCAATTCCGGTTTATCCGGGTTGGGTCTATTGCGCTAAACTTGCCTTTAAACCCAGGTTCCCTTTTCTGAAAAGTATAAATATCCTGTAAATTCTTATTGTTACAATCCTTCTTGATGTGGACCTACTGTCTACACATGTATCGTC
>CALZJV010000561.1 GCA_945787595.1 uncultured Desulfobacterales bacterium
GGTAAGGTGTTGCGAGCGTAGATCAGCGTTTGCTGCTATTAAGGATCAATAGAATTTATCGAATTAATGGTCATCCACCCCATCATTAAATCAATAGGAGATATGTTTCTAAAACCTGGTAATAAGCTTCGCTGTGATCGCTACAAGAATTGGCGGCTGAGAGTGAAATAGAATCCGCTGGTAGAAACGTTGCAAGAACAGCATCTTTTCAGAAAGAGCTGATTTTTCTGTATTAAAATTTACAATGTTTGTCAAGAAAAGAATTTTGTTTTCTCGATTTTGTGTTTCAAATGCGGAGATTGACGCAAATCCAAATCACTGTTTTTAAATTTGAACCCTAAAGTGCAAAACATGGCAAAATTTAAACGATATATGTGTGTCCCACCAATCGGTATGTTATATGTGCCAACTGAGGCGGATCCAGGCTAATTGTCTTCTTTGATATACCCAAGCGGGTTATCAAAATCAAAGCCGAAAAGATTGGGGTTTTCCCCGATGACGGCTGCCGAAAAGATGTGAAACACATAGTCGTACGTCTGTCGGGGCATTTTATTTTTATACTTTTCCAGCAGAATCCAGAAATTTCTTTCCTGCGGATTTTCAGGCATTGTTTTTATGAGACGGTTCACCCGTCTTTCACCCCAGTTGTAGGAAGCCATCACCAGCAATCCGGAGGCTTGAGCGTCCGTATCATAAATAGCCTTGAGGTACTTTGCGGCCGCTTCTGTCGACTTTTCAAAATCGTGGCGCTCGTCGCGGGGATCCGGTCGTCGTAAATGCTGCAGGGGACCGGTGCGAAGTCCGTAGAATACGGCTGTTGCCGGAATAAATTGCCACATTCCCTTGGCAATACCCCATCTGGTTTCCGGTCCGCAGGCCTTGATATTAAAGTCGCTTTCTTGCAGCGCCAGGTAAAAATACTGAGGGGGTAAATCGTATGCCAGCAGGGTTTCGGCAATTTTGGCGGTGTACCCGTTTTCCCGGGCTCTAAGTATCGCCCTTTTCAACCTTGGCGTGGTTTTCCATTTCTCAATGTATTTCAACACTTCTTTTACAAAGCTGGCCGGAGTTTTAATTTCACATTCGCCGAAAGTGCGTGCGATGCGAAGAATGATCCGCTCCTCGGGGGAAATATTTTTTTTATAAATTTCGAGGGATTCGATGAATTTATCATACTTGTTTTCCATGATTTTACGACGAGCCCGGTACTGTTTGACCTGCGCCAGAACCTGAGAATCCTGACTGAGTCTGGCCATCTTCAGGAGCGGCACAAACTCAAGTTCCATGGACTTCATGGTATAGAAGATATCTTCGGCCAATAATTTCTGTTTGCGCAATTCCTGGTGCTTGTATAGCGCATATATGCCGGCGGCTATAAATAAACAGAGCAATGCTGCAATGACGTAGGAAAATTTCTTTTTTTGGCGCTTTTGCACCTTTTTAAAGGCTTGTCGGATCATGAGCGTATGCTGGCCGGCATCGCCTGTTTCGGTGTCCTGAAAATAACGCTGTTGGTAGTCTACAAGTGAGGGGGGCCTGACCTGAATCTTTTCATCTTCTTTAACGGCTCCAACCGATGAAACGCGTTCAACCGTCAAGAGAAGAATCGGACCATTATCGCCCAGTTGGACTCTCGCCAGAGCAGTTATTGGCGCGCGTTCCGCTCTCCTGCCATCAATATACGTTCCGTTGGCACTTTGTAAGTCAAGTGCCCACCATTTGCCATCCGAAAACCAGAATTCGGCATGAAATCTGCTCACGGACGTATCGGCCAACCGCACTTCGCAGGTTTTATCACGCCCGCAGCGAAATGGCTGGGTGAACATATAGTCGCTTTTTTCGGCCGCGCCGCTTTCGATTCTCACCCTTATTGGCGGGATATCGGGATTTGTCTTGTCTTCGGCTTGGTGGCTCATTGGTTTTAAGGTCCACAGGGCTTCTTAACATGCAAATCGAATATTATTGCGTCTCCTCAATTGGTACCAGACGGTATATTATCGGAAGCGTCTTGTGCTCTGGAGTTAATTCAATCTGAGCATCCCATTCATAGTAATCCGGCAAGGCCAGCCGTACCTCGTGTTTGCCAAGCGGAAGCTCCCAAGCCAAGGGCGTTTCGCCGATCAACATACCATTCACATAGACCTGAGCGCCGTTCGGTTGACTTTGTACTTGAAGCGTTGATACCATCAATACGGGTTCATAAGTGCCCTCTTTAGCAATAGGTTGGTGTTCAGCAGTAAGACCTTCACGGGGCCGGCGGCTTGCCAAAGGTGTCTCGATCTTTTGGAATGGCTGGGGATAGGCCGGAATTATTGCTGCTTTCGCTTCGATGGGAGCGGCGGGTATCCTGACATCTAAGGGCGAAGACTTTGGCGGTGGTGATGGGTCGGTCGGGGAAAGCCGCAGGGGAGACATTTGAAAGGCCAGAATCACAGGTTTGCCGGCGATCGTTTCTGCCTGCGGTGCGCTCGGCACATCCCTCAGCATGGGATTCGTATTGAGTGTTAGGCGTGGTTCGTCATGGCGCTCCGTTGCGAAAACCGGCGGTTCAAGGACAGGCTTGACGGCGGGTTGGCTTCTGGGCAGAGGGATCGCCACCTTTTGAGGGGCCTGGATATCTGCTAGGGTCAGCTTTGCCTTGGCCTCGACGAGAACTGCCGACATATTGATCTCCAGGAAAGTAGTTTCAATTGGCGCTAAAGGCGCCGCTGGCGAAATTTGTGATGGTAATATTTGCGAAACCGGGACTCGTGGCTTGCTGTCGACACTTTCACCCGCTAGCGCTTCAGCGATAATGCCGGTCGTTGCCATGCCTGCTCTCGTTACGCTGGGTTCAGAACCACCCGCCTTGGGTATCGGCGGTGGCATAACATCGCCTGATCGATCGGTCGCCGTTTGCATCATTATCCGGCTTTTTGTTTGCAGGGCTTTTTTCGGCCAAATCCGGTCGCCGGGGGCGAGTTCGGGTTGAGAGGCAGGAGATTCTTCTCTCACCACAACCATCTCCACCGGAATAAATTCGACAGATTTCGATTCTTCGGCCGGCAGCTCCAAGAATTGATGGGCTCCGATTAAAAAACCGGCGTGGATGAGAAACGAAACAAAAATATAGGGTGCCAGTCGATTCTTTTTCATGGATTGACCACTTGGGTAATATGCCGCTTCAGGGGCTGTATCAACCTCCGGCTCATTGACCCTGATTGAGAGTAAATGCTCACTGGAGGTTGTCTGTTGTTTGTTGTATGTTGCAAAGCAAATGAAGCTTCATTCAAAATAACAGTTTTGCCACTAAGGCACTAAGACACGAAGTAATGATATATATTTTAAACTATTAGATCTATTATGGGTATGGAACCAATAAATCTTACTGTAATCTTGATATCTTGGTGTCTTGGTGGCTGAACGAATAAAATCAAAGTTTCTTTTTCGATCAGACTGGCCGCTTTTCAGACCAGCGGCTGAGCTGAACATCTGAACCCCTAAACCCTGAGCCATGAACCCTAAACCATGAGCCTTTGAACCCCGAAACCTCTGAACCCTGAACCCCTAAACCTCTATCCCTGAACCTATGAACGGTTCGTTTTATTGGGCACTGCCACCTAACTTAATCGCCTTTTCAAATTCGCCCTTGGCCTCGGCATGCATTCCCATCTCAGTGTATAACATTCCGAGATTGTTGTGGATATAATCACGTTCGGGATCGCTTTGGACGGCCTTTGAAAGATATTTAAATGCGTCGTTAAATAATTTTTGCCGAAAATAGATAACGCCTAAATTGTTGAGCGCGTTGACATTAGCGGGTTCAATTTCCAAAATGGCCTGGTACTGTTTGATGGCGTCATCGTTTTGATTTTGCGAGGAGAGAATCTCTGCCAACTTGAAGCGCGCCGGGAGGTTTTGGGCATTGATCCTGAGAGTTGCACGATACGCTTCTATGGATTCTTCGGTGCGGGCCAACGCCTGAAGGGCGTTAGCCAGACCCAAATGGGCCCCTTCATGTTGCGGCGCTAGTTCGATGGTTTGGCGGTAGGCTTCGGCTGCTTTCTGATAGGCTGTCGTCTCCTCGAAAACGGCGGCCATATTGTAGTGTGCCTGATAAAGGTTCTCATCGAAATCGATCGCTTTGCGGAATTCCTCAAGGGCGCGCTCGAGGTCACCGGTTTTGCGGTAAACCAATCCCATATTGTTATGGGCTTCGGCAAAATCCGGTTTGAGTGTTATGGCCTGGGCGAAAGCGTCTATAGTTGTAAGCTTCTGCAAAATCCGGCTTCAGGGTGATCGACTTTTGATAGAGGTTTTCAGCATCCGTTTTGCGGCCCTCCCTATCGTAGATGACCGCGAGATTAAAATGAGCCTCCGGCAGGGTGGGATCGATTGTGATGGTCTCCTGATACTCCTTTGCGGCCAGTTGGTGTTGACCCTCGAGGTCATAGCAAAGGGCCAGATGGAAACGAATATCACCGCGTTCGGGATCCCTGGATTTGGCGTGCAGCAGATGATTGCGGGCTTTTTCGTACTCGTTCTTTTTGATCAGCGCAATCCCCAACCCCAGAAGGGTGTCCACAGCATCCGGCTCTGATTCCAGCGCATGTTCGTACGCCGCTATAGCGGCGTCGATTTGTCCCGAGTCCATCAGGCATTCCGCCAGCTGGGTTCGTGCTTTGACGTGACTTGGATCTTGTTTCAGGGCCCATTGGAATTCGGCGATCGCCTCTTGGCACTGTTTTCTCTGTATATATACCAGCCCGATCTCGTACCTGACTTCAGGGTCGAAGGGGCGGGATTTTCGTACAGCTTGATATTGTTCCAGGGCCGCATCTGTTTGGCCCTCCTTCAAGTAAGCTTTCGCCAGCGCCCTTTGGACATCGGTATTTTGCGGCTGCAGTTCAAGCGCCTTTTGGTAGGCCTGGACGGCGGCGGCGTACTTCTCCTGCAGGTAATAGGCCACCCCTAAATTATACCGGTCGTTCCAGGATGTCACATCCAGAGAAACTGCCTGCTGCAGGGCTTGCACGGCTTCCGGCAATTTTTGCTGCTTTAAGAGGACATAGCCAAGGTTGCGATAGGCCTTAACTGCCTTGTCATCGAGGGTAATGACAGTCCTGAAAGCTTGAATTGCCTCATCATACGATTGTTTTTTTAGATAGGCGAGGCCAAGGTTGAAATGATAATCGGCGACCTTCGGGGTGAGCTCGATTTGTTTTTGATATGCGGTAATGGCCTTATCGGTGCTGCCCATCTGGAAAAAGGCGGATCCGAGCAGGGCATGAATATTCTGATAATTCTTATCCAGGGATAGGGCCTTTTCAAATTGCGCGACGGCCTCTTGATACTTGCCCAGTTTATAATAGCTAAACCCCAAGTTCACATAAAAAGAGGCCTTTTGGCCCGCCAGGGCGGATGAAAAAATTATCCATACCAAAATTGCCGCCAGACCAATAAAGATGGGTCGTTTCATCGCAAAATCCTTCTTTAGGGTAAAGCATCCGCTTGTCATTTCTTTCTGACGGTGATCAAGATTTTCTTCACGCCGGCCCCATTGGCAGCATCCATCAGTTCAACGACGCGTCCATGGGGCACATTCTCATCGCCCTCTATCACCAGTGTGACTTCAGTGTCCGCTAACATAACTTCTTTCAATTTGGCTTCCAATTCCGGCAATTCAATCAGCTCATTTTCAAGTGTAATTTGATTTCCTTTACTGATGGACAGGGTCAGTCTTTCCGTTTTTTTCAACTCGATACCCGAGCTGCCTTTGGGGAGGTTGAGTTCCAGAAATCTTTGAATTTCAAAGGTGTTGGTCAGGGCAAAAAATATTAGAAGCAGGAACACCATATCGATCATCGGGATCATATCGATAACTTCGATACTTCTGCTCCTACGTTCGACCTTGCCGACATATCCTGTGGGGAGTTCTGAAACGGTTGAGCTTTGAGATGAGAAAAAGGGCATTAACTCAGGAGTTCTCTCTGCCAAGGTCCATGTCTTTCCCCCATCCGAGGAAACCATGTCTCTGCCGTGAACTCTATTGTCATACACCCAAGTTCTCAAGGTCTTTAGAGGAACCGGATCAAATAATTTGTCTTCTTTTCTTAAAACCCATTCATTTTTCATATGATCAAAGATTTCAATTTCTTAATTTGCCCTGGTTTATTTATAAACATATAGCTGAGTTGAATCACAAACAAAAAAACATAAAAATGCGCAGCATAAATTAATTAATCCGCTGAGCTTCGATATAACACCATTCTTCAGTATTCACAGAAAAGCTAACATACTTGCAATATGCTGATTTTTAGGGCGGATTAATTAGGGTGCCATAGATATGAGTCGCCTTTTGGCCAACTGGGCCAACAGCCAGCCCTTGGCTTTCTGGGCCTCTTCCAGAAAATAGTCTACCTTTCCGATAAAGTACCGATGCATAAAAAAAGAAGGAATAGCGACGATCAGGCCGGCAGCTGTTGTTATCAGGGCCAGGCCGATCCCTTTGGCTAGCACAGATGGATCCGGAACCGATTGACCGATGCCGATTGTAAAAAAGACCTTGATCATCCCCAGGATGGTTCCCAACAATCCCAGGAGCGGTGTTCCTCTGGCCAGCGTATCCAGGGCGTTTAAATGTTTTTCCAGAGCGGGCAAAACCGAAACCTGCAACTCTTCATCGATGACCCGCCGGGTCACATCGATCTCATCTTCAACCGGTTGGGTCATATCCGGCTCCTTCTGTAATTCCTGCAAAGCGACCCGAAATACATTAGAAATAATCCCGCCGGATTCCTCACACAGTAATCGGCCCTCACTGACCTTATTTCCGATGATCAAAGGTTCTAGTTTTTCCCTGAGCTTGTTGATATTGCCTTTGGCTTTTTTGAAATGTATCACCCGTTCTACAATGATCCCCAAAGAGAAAACCGAGCACAAAGATATGGGAATCATCAAAAGTCCGCCTTTTATGATTAAATCAAATATAGACATTCCGATACAGTTTCCTTTCTTTTGAGACGACTTTCGCACCAGCTGATATTTGGAAGGTTTAAACCAGCTTTGCACAAAACAGGGTGACGGGTGATTATAAAAGAAATCTGCAATGGTTCAGATCCTTTGATTTTAGGGAGCAAATCGCATTTCGGCGACATAGACAAAATAGAGGATCGACAACGATTCGAGCGAACGTAAACCCTAATGCTGCAAAAATCGAGGATGCTGCAGCTTCCCCGGCGACGGGATTTTCGCTTCGTTACAACAAGGCGTCCAAGGGTGAAGCTGTAGTAGGCTACCGCAATCCCTTGGCAACGCAGAAGATGCAGTATCATCGGC
>CALZJV010000562.1 GCA_945787595.1 uncultured Desulfobacterales bacterium
GAAAAATTGACTGAGACCCGCTTTGACGTCTTCAGGGTCAATGTCACCGGCAATGGCCGCAACCATGTTGGAAGGCACAAAATAATCCCTTAAAAACTGCTTCAGATCTTCTCGGGTAATGGAGGGTATGGTCTGAAGCCCCGCCAGCGGATCACGACCATAGGGGTGCCCTTTGAAATGCCAGATGTCCCGCTCGCGTCCCGCCACTGCCTGGGCATTGCCTCCCTGGCGTTTAAGTTCGGTTAATTGCTGGGTTTTGACAATCTCAAACTCAGCCGGATCAAATCCGGGTCGCGTTAAAATTTCCTGCAATATGGCCAGCCCGGATTGCCAATCATCTTTGAGCACGGAAAGCTGAATGACAGTGGCCTCCTCAGCGACCGCAACACTGAGGTGAATGGCGTTTTGGTCCAGCACCCGGGCCAGCTCAGCCTGCGAACGGGTCTCGGTTCCGCCGCGAACAATGCTGTCTGTCAGCAAGTCTGCCAAACCAATCCTGGAATCAGCGACATCCACCGAACCGGCTTTGACCAGCAGGGTCAAATCCACCAGTGGCAGCTCGTGATCCGGCAAATAAAACAACTTGGCGCCGGCAATCTCCATGGTCTGCGCTTGGGGGTATTCAATTTTTTGGGGCTTGCGTTGAAAGGAGAGCGGATGTTTCCAGCCGACCGGTGTCGGGTATTGGGATATGTTGCTGAAATCATGGGGGAGGTCCGCTTTGGCAGCGGCACTGCCGGTGATGGAACGTACCTCCGAGTAACTTTCAGGGGGACCGTCCGGTTGACCGCCGGGTATGACATAGGCACTGGTTTTATTTTCCGTTTGGATATATTTATTGGCGGCCTGACGGATATCTTCGGGGGTAACGGCGTCCAGTTTATCAAGATAGTTCATCAGGTAGCGCCAACCCACCTGGACCTCGAGGGTGGCCAAGGTCCCGGCCAGGCTCTCATTGGTGCGCATCCTGTCGATAAAATCACGCCGGTTGAGTTTTTTGATTCTTTGAAGCTCACGGTCGGAAACCAGCTCGGTTTTCATTTTTCCCACTTCGGCCAGGAGCAGATCTTCCAGCTCCTCACAGGCTTCAAGATAGGCACGGCGCTTTTCTTCATCGCTCACCTCTCTGTTTTTCACGACTTGCGGTTCGTTGGGCGAGCCGCCTAAAATGATCATACCGCCGTATCGCCTATCCGGGTTGTAAGCCCAGGCTTCCTGGGCCCGGCCCTTATAGACGATATCCTGGGTCAGGCGGGCGCTGCGGCCATGGCTTAAAATCATTGTCATGGCGTCTAATGCATAAAAATCATTTGTGTTTATGGCGGCGGCATGAAAACCGATTCGGACAAGGGGCGTGCGGACGCCTTTTAAATACCGGACACTTTTTCGCGGTCCCTGTTGCGCGGGTTCCCGGGTCACCTTTTCCGGGGCCCGCTCGCCTGCCGGATAGCGTTGAAAATAAATTTCAGCCAATCGTCTGGCGTTTTCCAGGGTGACATCGCCTACCAGAACCAAAACGGAATTTGAGGGATTGTAATAGGTTTGGTGAAACGCAATCGCGTCTTTGGTATTGTATTTTTCCATATCCGCCTTCCAGCCGATGGTCGGATTGCGGTAAGGGTGTGCCGTATAAGCCGCGGCGTCGAGATCCAGCCAGGCAGCACCGCCGGGGCTGTTGATATAGCGAAATGCCCATTCTCGCTGCACGATTTCTTTTTCGACATAAAATTCACGCCAGGACGGCTCAAACAGCTGTTCGCTGACAATGGAAAACCACTGCTCGAGCATATCCGACGGCACGGATGCGATATATTGGGTCTGATCTTTGGTCGTGAACGCATTGACACCGACGGTGCCGTTTTTCCCCAACTGGGATGAAAACGCCTGGGGCACGTAAATTTCTTGTACTTTAAGCCGCAGCTCGTTCATTTCAGCCTGCTTTTTTTTGATCAGTTCCGAATCCGGGTGTCTTTTGTTTTGCTCAGAAAGCACTGCCTGGTACGCCGCTTCAATCCGGTCTTGCAACTGTTGGTCCTTTTTGTAATCAAGGGTGCCGAAATTCTTTGTGCCTTTAAACATGATATGCTCGAGCAAATGTGCAATTCCGGTTTTACCGGTCTGCTCAAGTGCAGAACCGGCCCGAATCGCCAGTCGGCACGCCACCTGAGGGGTTGCCGGACGTTCGACCACCAGAACCAGCATACCGTTTTCAAGCTGAAACGCTTTGACGTCGAGGTTGAGGTCATAGACCGTATCCGCCGCCCCATGGACATTTCCGGCGAAAATCAGCAGAATGATTGACAGTACCAAAATTTTATACAAACGCATCGATTGTGCCTCCTGAATGTGTGCTAAAGATCTAAGTTTAGATTCTTCGTTTTTTTTTGTGAAGCCGGGTTAACTATAGAATTTCTTTAAGTCCAGATATCGTTGATTGGTTGATTAGTTGATTGGTTAAGTGGTTGTAAATATAGATTTATCCCATATTTGCAAAATAATTGGGCACTTCATGCTTTAACAATCTTAACATTCTAAAATTATGGCTATAATTTACCTAATCAACCATTCAACCAGTAAACTATTCAACGAAGTCTGAAGGCTGATTTCCGACATCCGAGCTAGTTGAAATCTCATTTGTGTAAAAACATACGTCCAAAAAACCAACTTTCAAGACTGCAGTCGAGTTTTTTATGTAATTTTTAATCATGCGAAACTAAAGAATTGATTTTTCATGGTGAATTGGTTAACAATAATACTTAATCTTTACCATCACTGCGGAAAGTCGGAAAAATGACAAGCGCAATTTTAATGGCAGGTTATAATAACAAACGTGAAGTGAAAAAGTACGGCCGAATGGTTGCGGAACATTACGGCGAAAAATTTATTGAGACGGGTTACAAGCCTTTGCGGGAATTTAAATCTGTTCAAAACGGCAGGCAGGTAACCAAACCCTTGATTCAATATACCCTTGAAAGGCTTTTTGAAAACGAAGAAATAGATGAAATTGTTATTGTCGGGCATCAGATGTTGCTTGAGCAGCGACTGGGAAATTTTATTCAAAATTCTGAAAAACCCTGTCAATTAGTGAACCAGAGCTCGAAAATAGCGCCTGATGTTATCCGGCGTTTCAGCATCAAGCCCAGAAAAGTTAAACACAACTCTCTCGCCGGTAACCTGATCAAAGGATATGCTGCCAGCAAGGCCTGCAAAGAAGAGAAACATGCTTTGTTTGTGGCGGCCGATTCGCCCCTGACGACCAATGAATTTATTAATCGTTTCCTGAAATTGGTTCAGCAGTTCGAGAATGAAGCTGCGATAATTCTTCCGGCTATACTCGTGGGAGATAAAAAAGACCAGCTTGGCAGACCACCTTTGCGCCTTCTCAACGACTCGCAGTATCAACTCAACGGCACAAAAGATGATTACGGCCGGCACGGTTTCCGGCTTTCCTCTTTGATATCTGCTAACCCGCACCGCTTTGATATAAACACAGCCAACACAGCCTATAATCTTCGAAAATGCTTGAGCCCGAATGTTCAACTTAAACTGTTTCGGATTACCCGAGGCCTCGGATACCCGAATGTATACTCAAAATATTTTCTAAGAAAAGATTTGAGCATCAATGAAACGGCCAACATTGTTTCGGCTTTTTTCCATGGCCGGCTTATTTTAATTCCCATGACCGGCATAGAAGCGACTTATGACTATGACGGGACCGTTCAGGAATATCACACGATCACCAAGATGCTTAAGTCCGGTGAAATTTTGAAAGATGAACGTCGAAGATCGAACGTCCAACGTTGAACATCGAATGATGATGTCGCTCCGCTCCGCAATTTAATTTCATTTGATTCTTCATCTTTTCCCATTCAACATTCGATGCTCGATCCTCATTTTTTTTCAGTAGATCTTCCCCAATCCCCCAGCAGAAAAATAGCTTAGCGCTGATGCCGGTATCACCCGCCCGATATTGCCTTTTTCTTAACTTTTCAATAAGTTCTGGTGATGAGGTGCAATTTCCTCCGAAATAGGGGTTATGTTATTTTCCGCAAGGCGATATGCTTGTCACAGGCAAGGTATTTTCGCAGTGACCAAATATTTATGGTGTCAACCAAGTCCTAATTGTCACAAGGTAAAATTGGCGCACATCATAAATATTTGGTCACGCTGCTAGGGTATAATTCATATCGCCTTGCGGAAAATGGCATAACGCCGGCATGAAGTTACCCTTTTTCTGCCCCAAA
>CALZJV010000563.1 GCA_945787595.1 uncultured Desulfobacterales bacterium
TGCCATTCGTCGTGGTCGATATTCCCATCGCCATTCAGATCGGTCGCCTTGAATGCTTCCGGCCCGACCTGCGGAAAATGGTCCTTGAATTCCGTCCAGCTGACCAGATCATTTTCGTCAGAATCCATGTCGGGAAAATGGGCGTTGAAGCCTTTGGGATCGGGCATTTTCTCATTATGATATGTCGACTTCGATGCACAGCCCGCCAGCAAGCCGACCGTTAAAATGAGACTTATAAAAAAGATAAATTTCTTCATATTCCCAACCTCCATAGATCATGTTACCGCGTGTCGCCGTTATTGGTTAACCCAAATACAGCTTTTATGCATGAATCGTCAAGTTTGCATTTAAAACAATATCCAAGAATGCAACATCATGAAAATTTGATTTATGCTTCTATGATAATCTTATAGCGGAAGATACCCGGTATGTCTATAACGCAATTGACAGAACTCAAACCATTCGATAGGTTGGATCGATCTGGATACTCGCTTTAATCCTAATCGAGCTATAATGCTCGATTAGGATGTCTGTCGTTTGTTGTTTGTGGTCTGTTGTTAAAAAAATACATCGAAATTTATATTCCATTTATTAAAGAGATATAATATGCCGATTGCCATCTTATTAAATCTCCTCAACTGACAACCAACTACTCACAACACACATTACGCGCTTCATCTATATCCGGCTTTAGGCTAATCGATTATCCGGTATCCAGCATCCAGTATCGAGAATCAAGTATCTAGCATCCAGAATCGAGTATCCAGCATGGAGCATAAGGAGAAATCATAATGAACGCGACTATGGAAATACACTTCCCCGGAGGTAGAAAAGTTTATTCCGATTATAAGGGCTATACGATTAAAACCGATCAAAGCAAAGAAGACGGCGGGGATAATAGCGCATCGACGCCTTCGGATTTGTTTTTTGCAGCGGTGGGAGCATGTATGGGGCTTTATGCCTTGGATTTTTGTAAAAGACGCAAGATCGACCCCGGTCAATTAAAGATTTCCGTTGAAGTGCAGTCCCATGATAAAACCCGTCTGGTTGAAAAAATGATCTTTAATATTGATCTCGCGCCGGAATTTCCGCAAAAATACACCTCGGCCCTGATCCGAGCCATGAAGCTGTGCTATTTAAAAAAGCATTTTGAGTATCCGCCCCAATTTGAATTCGTGACCCATCAAAGATGAGCAAACCCTACAAAGCCATGGTTTCATCGGACTGGAACGAGTGTCTGGCTCCCTGCGGGCCGTTTGATTGCATGTCTTTTGCATATCCGCGCTTGGAAGCCGACTTGGCTGCCGTGTTCCGGCAGTATACAGACAATCTTATCACACTGGGTAATGCCGCCGGGCAAATCCGGCTATTGCTGCCGGAATCCATCACCCCGGACCAAATGGATGCGTACCTGGACGAATCCTTCACCACCTATACGGGAGTGCCGGAACTGATCGAATGGTGCTCAAGCAATAACATTCTGTTTATGATTAATACCACCGGCATGATCGGGTATTTCCAGCGGATCTTTGCCAAAAGCCTTCTGCCCCCGGTGCCGGTGATATCGGCACATCCGATGATTCGCTACCCTGAAAATTCAGGTATTCCCTTACGCATTTATGAGCTCTTTGAGACACCGGACAAGAGTATAAATACCGGCAAGGTCGCCCGCTCACTGGCCATTCCGGCCGCAAAGACTATTTTGCTGGGAGACAGTGGGGGTGACGGCCCCCACTTCGAATGGGGCGCGGCGGCCGGCGCCTATTTGATCGGCAGTATGACCAAGCCGTCTCTGGATAACTACTGTCGGAAAAAAAACATTGAAATCGATCTGCGGTTTGGGTTGGACTATACCCGGTGTGAGAAGAAAGATCCGCAAAAAGAATTGCAGATAAATTTTATGGACCTGGCCACAAAAATCGAAGAGATTGTTACCTGAATTTTGGTATTAACCGATGATCACCAGTTCTTTTATCCGTTTTGAAAAAATGCACCCTACCCGATTGAAACCTACCTTAAAAAAATCCATCTGCAGGCAAAGCGGTGAGCTATGCCCAAATCGACCTGAAGTGGCAACCTCGGCACAAATAATAAATCTTGACAACAAAACCTTCTTTGTTTATCCGGATGAGAACTCGGATCGCTTTTTTTACGAAAGGGGAAAGCTAATATGAGTATAGTTCGTTGGGGTGTGCTAAGCACCGCTAAAATCGGAATTGAGAAAGTCATCCCCGCCATGCAACAATGCGAGCTCTGCGAAATCGTTGCGATCGCCTCAAGTAGAATCGAAAAAGCTCAAGCCGCGGCGATGAAATTGGGCATACAAAAGGCGTATGGCTCTTATGAAGATCTACTGAACGCTCCGGAAATCGATGCCGTATATATACCACTTCCTAATCATCTACACGTATCCTGGTCAATTAAAGCCCTGGAAGCGGGAAAACACGTGCTGTGCGAAAAACCGCTTGCCATGACCGCAACCGAAGCTCACAAACTGCTCGGCACTGCTGAAAAGTACCCAAAACTAAAAATTATGGAAGCATTCATGTATCGACATCATCCACAGTGGCAGCGTGCCCGGCAGATGATCGATGAAGGTAGGATCGGTGATCTGCGCACGATTCAATCTTTTTTCTCATATTACAACACCGACATGGCTAACATCCGAAACATAGCTGAATTCGGTGGCGGCGGGCTGATGGACATTGGCTGCTACTGTATCTCGCTTTCGCGATTTATCTTTGGAGCTGAACCCAAACGTATCTGTGGAATTATGGAATTTGACCCAAAATCGGAAACGGACCGCCTGAGCAGTGGTATACTGGATTTTGGCCGGGGTACATCGACCTTCACCTGCGCAACCCAGTTGGCCCCTTTCCAGCGGGTCAACATCTTTGGCACGGATGGACAGATTGAAATCAAGATTCCGTTCAATGCCCCTCCCAACCGGCCTTGTAAAATCGCATATCAGCATGGGAATGAGTCCGGTGAGATTTATTTTGATATTTGCGATCAGTATAAGATTCAAGGCGACCTATTTTCAAAAGCAATACTCCATGATTCTGAAGTTCCGACTCCGCTTGACGACGCCGTCGCCAACATGAAAGTGATAGACGCGCTTATCAAAAGTGCTGAAAACGGAACCTGGGTTTAAAGATATGCTAAGATCAAGGGAATATAGTCATAGATTGGAAAAAACAGCATTACAAAGGCCTATTGTTCTATTTCGCAGCAATTGTTGTAGCTGGTATTTAGCTTTCGGTTAGCTAATAGTGGAGAAATAGATTCTCTGCCTGCTTTAAAAAGGGCTGCACTCCTTTTTCAAACTTTGCTGAAAAATTCCTGCAGCTCCTTTATTACAGCAACCCTGGTATCCAAAGAGATATCATTTTCAAAAATGAACTCCAGCAAAAATATCATTTTGTAATCCACAGCGGTTGTCTCATATTTCTGGTATGAAGAGACCCTGACCTCCTTCGGCTCGGCGTCTTTATGCTTTTCAAACAGCCCTACGCGCAACAAAATAAGATTGATCGCCTCCCTGGCGTCATCAAGATTCTCCAGAACAATCTCAATTCCATCCAATTTCTTAACAGCCTTAATGATCTTTTCGCTTTCAACTTTAATTTTCATTTTACGCGTCCCGATGAATTTATTGGCTATGCACACATTATTCGATTTTACTGTCTACGGCCAGCAATCGTTTCAACGGTATTGGCCTTCGTGAGGGTCGTAGATAATGCTCCCGTTTTTTTTGAATCGTTCCGATTATTAATGTCATGATCCAGCCTTAATTTACACCAACATAAACCCCTTTTTCAGCTCTTGTGATTTTCCCCTGTTTGTGTGTCTTGAATATAATATGATAAAGAATAGTCTTATTTGTTATGAATCTAACTAACTAATTTTCCTATTCAAATTATTATTTGTCAAGAAAATAGACAGGTTATCTGTCTAATATTCTTGACAAATCAATCTGAGTCTGTGAAATAATGTCTAACTGACCCTGGAGATACAACCATTAATCAAAAGGGAGAGCATATGGATGGATTCTAAGACCCTTTTTCCGGTATTGGAGACGGGGTTTTTATTTTGGATATCAATTTAGCCGAAGTTTCGATACTCAATTTATCACCATATCAAAGATTTTTAAATTTCCTGCAAGAAATCTGACATTTCGTAAAGGCTCAAATAACGCTTAAAATCAGCAAATTTCACAAATTTCTCTCAATGTTAGATACTCGATGTATCTGTATCGCAAAACAACGTCGGGTATTTTCATAGAGTAAACACTATGGCATCCGAGACGAAATTAAAAAATGATAAATTTCTTGACCATCGGAACCATATTGGGTTTATCCGCAGGTTTTGCCCCAGGTCCACTCTTGACTCTTGTAATTTCTGAAACTCTTCAACATGATATTAAATCTGGTGTTAAAGTTGCTCTGGCTCCAATTATCACCGATTTGCCAATAATCATTTTAACTTTATTCATTCTGGCAAAGTTATCCAATTTCCATAACATACTAGGAATAATTTCACTGACAGGTGGTTTCGTTATCTTGTTTATGGGCTACGAAAGTATACGTACGAAAGGAGTTGAGCTAAATCTCAAAGAGGCAAAGCCTAAATCCTTAACAAAGGGGATATTAGTAAATGTTCTAAACCCGCATCCTTACTTATTTTGGCTTAGTGTTGGTGCTCCAACCATAACCAAGGCATTGAGCCAAAGCATCATTGCGGCTTTGGCTTTTGTTTGTAGTTTTTATGC
>CALZJV010000564.1 GCA_945787595.1 uncultured Desulfobacterales bacterium
AAAAAATCCTGTATTTCACAGCCTTTTGTCCGGGCAAGAGGTTTGGAATGCGGTGGGATTTACAGCTGAGGCCAAGATATTCAACATCGTTAAACAGAAAATTCCCCAACTTAAAGCAGTGTATTTGGACCACGGGGGATGCGGATTTTACGGAGTTGTGATCCAGCTGAATAAGGATCAGGCTGGAATCGGAAAGGAGGCGATTAAAGAAACTTTCAAGGCCTTCGAACCGCTCCAAAGGGTAGTGGTTGTGGATAAAGATGTCAACCTGTATGATCCTAATGAGGTGAACTGGGCCATCACGACCCGTTTCAATCCCGATCGGGACCTGACAATATTACCGGATCAGATTGGTCATATTCTTAATCCGATGGTCAAAATAAATCCGGACGGCAAAGGCGGGACCGTAACAAAAATGGGTATCGATGCAACTGCTCCCTACCCGATGACCAGCAATTTCAGGCGAGTCAGTTTCATGAACGTGAACTTGAAAAATTATAAAATCGCTGAATAGTGACTTAACCCGAAAATTATCTTTTTCTATTGTATGATGTCTTTCTCAGCGTTCTCGGCTAGCTCTGCGGCGAATTATTACAGGTTAAGTTAGCAAAGGGAGATCAAAATTTCGATTCCATTAGTGGTAATTTCCCTAACCATCTAAAGTTTATAGTCCGGTCAACTTACATCAATGATCTTGGAAGGTAAAGCGCCACTTGCGGGTAAATGATGAGCAGCACTAGGCATATGACGTATGCGATGAGAAATATGGAAACCCCTTTGAAGATCGTCCCGATAGGAATGTCCGGCGAAAGTCCGCTCACGATATACACGTTCACTCCGACCGGCGGAGTTACGGCGCCCATCGTGGTAACCAAAGTTATAACCACCGTGTACCAAACCGGATCAAATCCCAGGGCTTTGGCAAGCGGGTAGAAAATAGGGATGGTCACCACCAGGAAGCCCAGGGCATCCATGAGGCAGCCGCCCACAAGATATATCAGCAGCACGACAAATAGAATCACTTCGCGCGGGACGTTAAGCGCCGAGGCCCAATCTGCCAGCTCAAAAGGCAGACGGGTCACTGTCAGGAACCTGCCGAAAATTACTGCTCCCGTGATCAACAAGACGACCATTGACGATATCCTGATTGTCTCTGAAATTGACTTGATGAATTCTTTTGTCGAAAGCTTTCTGCGCGCCAACCCGATCACAAGCGCCCCAAAGGTTCCTGCCGCCCCCGCTTCGGTAGGCGTAAACCATCCGGCGTAGAGTCCGCCTAATACCAGCAGGAACAGAATCATCGCTTCGATGGCCCCTGTCAAAGAAACCAGTTTCTCCCGCATGGTAGTCCTGGGCCCCGGCGGGCCCAGGCTGGGATTTCGCAGGCACAACAAAACAACTGTCATGAGAAATAGAGCTGTGAGAATGATTCCCGGTACAATGCTGGCCATGAACAACTGGGTGATCGATTGCTCGGTCTGTACTGCAATGATGATGAGAACAACGCTTGGTGGAATGACAACGCCCAGGGTCCCTCCAATGGCCACACTCCCTGTGCTCAATGCCCGGTCATAGTTATAGCGTTTCATCTCAGGCAGGGCAATGGTACCCATGGTTGCCGAAGTTGCAGAATTGGAACCGCAAATTGCCGCGAATCCCGCGCTGGAAAGGATGGTCGTCCCGGCCAACCCGCCCGGCAGTCTTCCCACCCATTTGTAAGCTGCAATGTAAAGTCTTTCTGTGATGCCGGAGTGATAGGCCAACTGCCCCATGAAAACAAACAGCGGGATGACGCTCAGCCCGTAAGAAGAAAGCTGCCCCCACACATTTGTGGCCAGCATATATAAGGCAGCCTCGCTGGAGATCATGTAGGCGTTACCCAAAAAACCGGCCAGAATCATGGCAAAAGACACCGGCATTCTAAGTGCCATTAGCACGAATAGAAGAATCAGGCCCAGGACGGCAACAGTGTCAGGACTCATCTGTCTCCTTTCAATTGGTAATAATAGAATCGGCTAGCCTTCACCGGCACTTCCGCTAAAAACCTGGATACAGGATTTCAAGAAATCAACGATTAGTGCCAGCGTCAGTCCGGCGCAACCCAGAGAGACCAGATAAACCCAGGGATAGACGATGACTTTCATGGTTTCGGACAGCGACCCCGTCTCCCGCAGAACACCGGCATGGCGAAATACATTCCATGTCACGATCACAAATAACACCGTCGAAGCCAGATACACCAGCACGCTCACCATCACCTGCAACAGTGGACCGAGTCTGCGGGTAAAAAGGTCGATCGAGACGTGTCCCTGATGGATCTGGGTGTAGCCCAGGGCAAAGGCTGTTGTCACCGCTGAAAGCCAGCCGATGGTTTCAACGGTTCCAGCCATGGGTTTGCCGAACATGCGAGACACCATCTCCCCGACCGTCACCAATACCATGGCGACCAGGGAAACTCCCGCCACACAGGCAAGTCCCCTGTTCAGAATCGAGATAAAGCGGTTAAATAAGTTCACAATATATCACCCGAAATTCCATTATTCCATTGGTTATCTAACAGCAAACTCTACCCCTCGGGGGTGAAAACAAAGCCTGGTTCTCCCTCCGGGCTGCAGGCCCAACCCTCCGGGGCGTAGTCCCTTACAGGACGGGGTCGGGGCGGAAGCTGGGCCAGGATTCTTTACTTATATTCCCGGGCGTACTTGTCTCTAATCTGTTTTAGACGCTCCAGAAATTTATCAGCGGGCAGCCCTTTTGCAGCCATCTCGGTTTGCCAGGATGCCACCATCGGCGCCAGCAAGGCGTCCCATTTGGCCTTTTCGGCGGCTGAGAGCTTATGGATTTGAAGGTTGTAATTCTTCTGCGACCAGGCGAGGGCCTCACCCACGTTCTGTTTGTCATGGTACTGTCCCGTCCAGATGGCCATCTCGCGGGCAAGGTCATCGATGACCTTTTTCACCTTGTCGGGCAGGCGGTCCCATTTTTTCTTGTCCATCACCGCGGCAAAGGTGACCACCACGGTGGGATATTCCGTCACGTTGTGCAACATTTCGGCGAGTTTAAAATCTTTCAACACCTCGCGGGATGTCATGGTTCCGTCGATGACCCCGGTCTGGACCGATTCCGGAACCTGGGGCATTGGCATCCCGACGGGAGCCGCGCCCAGGGCTTTCAAAACAGGCACCCCCGTGCCTGCCGCACGCAGTTTCATCCCTTTCAAATCCTGAAGGTTTTTAACTGCATCCCTGGATTGAATATGCCCGGGCTCGGTCGTGAACATGGTGATGATTTTAAATTTTTCGTATTCGGCCGGCTTAAATTCCATCATCAGATCCAACAGGGTCAGACCTGCCACCGTGGCGTTGGGGAAGTTGACCGGCAGGGCGACCCCTGAGGTGAGAGGGAAACGGCCCGGGTCGTAGGAGGGGGAACCCAGACCGATGTCGGCTACGCCGCTCAATACTCCGTCATACATATCCCTGGCTCCCAGGAGGGTACTCCCTGGAAATGTCTGGACTTTTACCATGCCATTCGTGCGTTTTTCGATCTCTTCGGCCCACTTCGCCATCTGCTTGCCGGGAAATGTGCGCGCCGGGGCAAAAAAAGCATAGGTGAGTTTTATCGGTTTGTCCTTGGCTTGAGCCGGCGACGAAAAGCCGCCGCTGCACACAAAGGATACAGCGACCCATAACATTACAATAAGCGGTATCTGGCGGTTGACTCTCATGGTTTCTCCTTTCTTTTTGCTGGGGTAGCATCAATTCCCGGTGGCGCTCCAACGGCAATGCCACCGGCGAAGTTTAGATATTTGGATCGCTGATACAAATGCAACAGTTCGGCGAATCCCATGTATTTTTCGTTAAACAGCTTACGGGTGTCGACGTCTTTGTAATCATAGAATCCCTTGCCCGTTCTGGGTCCCATCTCTTCCCTGGCCATCTTCTCTCTGACCAGTTGGGGAGGCTTGAATTGATCTCCCCCCAGCTTGTTATGAAGATATTCACCGGCATGAAAGAGGATGTCGACACCGCCCAGGTCCACGAACTCGATAAGGCCCATAACACCCAGACGGAATCCAAATCCAGCCTTGATGGCTGTATCGATTTCCTGCGCCGTTGTCACCCCTTCTTCCAGGATGCGAATCGCCTCGTTCATAGCCGCCGCCTGAATTCTCGGGACAATGAAGCCGGGGCTCGTTTTCATTTTCACCGGTATTTTTCCGATGCTGCGAACCACCAGGGGGATAAGGAATGCCGGGTTGAGCCAGTGGGCGGATACCACATTTCCGGGTCTGGTGCACACATCCCAAAAAACATTGAGATGAAACGTCGAAGTCGCGGAGGCGACCACGGTGTCTTTATCCATCAGGGGGCCAATAGCCCGGTAAAAGTCCTGTTTTATGGTCACTTTCTCCGGAAGCGCTTCGAACACGAAGGAACACCCGGCGATTGTCTGCTCCAGTGCGGGTGAGACGCCCAGGGCTGCGCCAAGTGTTGCGGCATCACCACGGAGCATTTCGAGCCCGGCTAAAAGTTCCAGGTTCGCTTTGACTTCTTCACGCGCGCAGTCCAAAGCCTCGGTCTCCTTGTCGGGTTGCCGCTTTTTCGTGTCGATGAGCGTAACCGTATACCCCTGGTTTGCCATCAGCACCGCAGTTGCGATACCGATACCCATCCTGCCCGGTCCGACGATGGCTATCGACGCTGCTGTCATGCTTTCACCTCTAGTTTTATGTTCACTTAGTTAGTTTCCATCCATAAATGGTCTTATAAGTACTATCCGGCTACTCACCGTATCCTTTCCACAATAGCGTTGTCAGCTCGTCCAATGACAGATCGCCCACCCCTAAACTTTGAAGGGTTCTCCCCGTTGTCCTGAAATGCTCCCCGGAAATGTTACCGATGAGGGTCAACAATGAATCGGCTATGCATGTCTCCATCCGGCACAAATCGCCGATGGAGGCCATGAGCACGAGATTGCATTTAACGTCCTCCACGATGTAACGGTGGTCGAAACTCAAACTTTCCCGCCATTTTTCACTTTTGACGAGATTGATGTGGGCCTTTCGTCCGTACATCCACTCGGTATCACCGGCTGAATTGTAGTGATCTTTAAACGGATAATGGTGAGAGTGGTACCCCAGTGCCTTCCTCAATTCGATACGCTCTGCGTCATGGGCGAGAATGAGTTTTTTCACTGATGGGGTTGTCCCCTCGTTATGAATATCCCAGGTTGAGAAGTGTTCGATCGCGCCGGTATTGAGAAGAAACAGGACCGAGTGGATGATCGGACCGACGTTTAGCAGTGCCACGGAGAGGGAATTCTCGACGGTATGGGCAGCCGGATATAGTTGCTTTACACGTTCAAAAACCTTGTCGGTGTTGCACGCCGGGAATACCCCCACCGGCAGATGTGCCGCCAGGCCGCTCACCTGAACTTTCGCGGGTTGCACCTTGCGGGTGAGATACGGCAAAGTCCCCGGTTCTACATAGCTAAGGTCTATCCGTCTGCCCTCGTCGCGGATGGCTTTTTCAAAGACTAGGGGGCCGAGAGATCCTGGCGAAAGGAACAATACCTGACCATTTTCCAACCAAGGTGCCAAAGCCGATGTTCGTTTGGCCTGGGAGGGGGCCGGATCAGTGCATAATATCACATCGGCTCCTCGTACGACGGCGCTTAGATCATCCGATATGAGTTCAAGTTGAGCCTCTCCGGTTCTGCCCAATCCCTCCAGGATGATCTTCCCGCTGCGATACAGCTCGGCGTGCTTCTGCCTTGCACCAGGACACATTCTGACCTTGTGCCCCGCCAGCGCGAAATCTCCCGCCATGGTGTACGAGCCGTTGCCGCCTCCGACTACGGCCAGGTTCAATACACTCATATGGAGCCCCTTTCACATTTAGATTGAGGTTGGTTAGATCCTGGAACGAATGGTAAATGAACAATTACAGCATCAATGGCAAGCAAGCAACATGTTTTTACCTGAATTTTGCACGAGCCGGAGGTTGTCATATGTAAGAGGAGCCCCATAGTATAATAAAATTAGATGCTTCATCCCGTACAGCGGTGGACGCTGACCTTAGTTGTAAGATCAGACGTGTGATCCCGCTATGCGAGGCACTTAAGTGCGAAGCCATCCTGCTGCAAGCGGGATTGCGAGCCCTTAATAATCCGGCTACGACGGACCGGTGGAAGCCTGCGGCTCGCCCGTAGGGTGTGAATTTTTGGTCAAATTGAGCGCAGCTCACCAATTTACCTGCAGCTTTACATTTCTTACTGGAGTCTTAGGAAAAATGTGTAAGGGGGGTCTGCTCTTTTCTTTTATCTAAAATTTAGGATAGCAGTGGTGCCCTAGTTTGCTTCTATTCCCACCCTGAATAATTCAATGATACTGGCTTCACCACTTTGGTTAGATAAGCAAAATGCAGATTGGTTACCTGCCGGATATGAAACAGGTCGTGAGCAAGCCAGTTGGCCAGAATCAGTTCTGCTGACATGAGGCCCATTTGAGGATGCTGGTGAGTAGCCCGCCAGTCCGGCCAATCCAATTTGTTTAACCACAGAAGCGACTTCTCGCGCTCTTCGAAGAAATTATGTA
>CALZJV010000565.1 GCA_945787595.1 uncultured Desulfobacterales bacterium
AAAGCCGAGGTCGAGCGCCTCGAAATCGAACTTGAGAAAAAGATCATCCGGGCCCCATTTGACGGAATCGTTATCAAACGGAATGTTGATCGGGGAGAGTGGATTTCGGAGGGAGAGACGGTAGCGGTAATCGGCAAAGATGACATCATTGATATTGTGGTCGAAGTACCGGAAAGATTCCTTCAGTATATAAAAAACGGAATGCCGGTAAGTACCACCGCAAACGGCAGCAACTTCGTTGGAATGGTGAACGCCATCGTTCCAAGGGGGGATGTTGCGACCCGCACATTTCCGGTAAAGATAAGAACCCCCAATGAATATGCCCTGATTGAGGGAATGTCGGCCAGGGTCACTTTACCCACCGGCAAAATCACGCCAGCGCTGATTATTCCGCGAGATGCCGTCATATCCAAGTTCGGTCAGAATGTCGTATATGCCATCGTGGACGCCAAAAGCAATATGATACCGGTTCAAGTTGTTGGTTACGACGGGTTGAGTGCCGGTGTTGTATCCCAGGGGCTGGCGGAGGGAATGTTCGTTGTGGTTGAAGGCAATGAGCGCTTGAAAAACGGACAGTCGGTGGTTTTTCAGAAGCCAGATGACGGATGACAGAGGGCAGAAGACAGATGACAGAGGGCAGAAGACAGATGACAGAGGGCAGAGGGCAGATGACAGAGGGCAGAAGGCAAAAGGCATTGGAGAGAAGCTGAAAACTCAAGGCTCATTGCTGATAGTTAGTGGTTGATTAAGTTGAACCCCAGTGTTGCATCAACAACATGGCAAAAGATAGCGAATGGTCAGTTGTAATGACCCATATCATAGTGAAGACACAATTTTTTGGATATCCCAAATAGTGACTAATTCATCGTCGTCGGACCAAACACTTGGCTTTTGATCTTATTTGCGATTTGGTGCTTGTAATTTGTTATTTTCGGTTTATCCGAATTCGGTTGGTTCAATCAACTTAATCAACCCAATCAACCCAGTCAACCAATCAACTTAATCAACTTAATCAACCAATCAACCAATCAGCCAGTCAACCAATCAACTTAATCAACCAATCAGCCAGTCAACCAGAATCCGGCATCGAGTAAAATGAACATCATTAGGTTCTCCATAGAAAAACCGGTTTCGGTGATTGTCGGCATCATCCTGGTGGTACTTTTTGGATGGATCGGACTGCAGCGCATGCCCTATCAGCTGAGTCCCACCGTCATCGAAGCGGAAATCACGATAACCACACGCTGGCCCGGCGCAACGCCCTATGAAATCGAACGTGAAATCATCGAAGAGCAGGAAAAGGTCTTAAAAGGCATTCCAAATCTAGTGGAGATGGAAAGCGCTTCATTCAACAGCCAGGGGACCGTTACCCTTAAATTCAGCATCGGCACCGATGTGAACAATGCCCTGCTCAGGGTTTCCAACAAACTGGATGAAGTTGCCGCATATCCTGAAAATGTAGAAAAACCCGTCATCAGCGCCACCGGCGCAGCCACCTCTCCCGTAATCTGGATGGTGTTGAAAACCACCAAAGATAACAGCCAGTCTACCTATACTTACCGCACCTATTTCGAGAACAATATCCGACAGTACATAGAGCGTACCGGGGGTGTTGCCGATCTTTTCATCGGCGGCGGGATTAAAAAGGAGATGCACATTGTCGTTAAGCCTGAAAGACTGGCGGCATATGGTCTGACCATCACCGATCTTATCAATATTTTAAGAGCCGAAAATATTAACATTTCTGCCGGTACTTTGGGGCTTGGACGCAGAGATTACCGAATCCGGTCGGTTGCAGAATTTAAATCCCCGCAAGACATCAAAAATATTGTCATCCGATCAACGGGTCTGCAGCGTATCAGCGTGGCGGATTTGGCCGAGGTGAGCTTCGGCTATGAAAAGCTTACCAATGCCATGCTGAATCGCGGAAAAGAAGGTATCGCCATCGGCGTCAAACCCGAACCCGATGCCAATATTCTGGAGCTTTCGGATCGACTCGAAGAAGTCGTCAATTGGCTGAATACGGAAAAACTTGCTCCCCTGAATATTTATCTGGACTGGGTGTACGATCAAAGGCCGTATATCCGGGGGGCGATATCGCTGGTCCGTAAGAATATTATGCTTGGCGGTACCCTGGCGATTATCGTCCTGCTGATTTTCCTTAGAAGTTTGGTTTCTACCATTGTCGTGGCCGCCACGATTCCGATCAGTATTATCGGCACGTTCATATTCATGAACCTGATGGGACGAAATCTGAATATAATCAGTTTGGCAGGCATCGCCTTTGCGGTCGGAATGCTGATTGACAGTGCCATTGTCGTGTTGGAAAATATCGACCGGCATCGCAACATGGGTAAATCTGCCTTTAAATCCGCCTATGATGGCACCCGGGAAGTCTGGGGAGCGATTCTGGCGTCCACCCTGACAACCATCGCCGTGTTTTTGCCGGTGGTTTTTATGAAAGACGAAGCCGGACAGCTATTCAGAGACATTGCCATTGCCGTAACTTCTGCCGTGGGATTGAGCCTTTTTGTCTCCGTGTCGGTCATCCCGATGTTTTCAAACCAGCTCTTTATATTTGCCCGGCGCAAACAAGTGTCGCGGCCGTCAAAATCAATACTGGGTTCTGTCGGCACTCTGATTCAAAACGGCATGATGTGGCTGGTAAAACTGGCTACCAGAAATTGGTTGACACGAACCGCAACGGTGCTCTGTTTCAGTATTATTTCCATCTGCGGGGCCGTGCTCCTGTTTCCCAAAATGGAATATCTTCCCCAGGGAAACCGCAACCTGATCATAAACATACTCATTCCACCCCCCGGTCTTTCTTTTAAAGAAAGAAAAAACATTGGCGAGCATATCTATCGAATGAATGAGCCTTATTTCAGCAAAGACCACAACGGCTTCCCCGGGATAAAGAATATGTTTTATGTGGGCGCGGAACAAATCATGCTCTTTGGTGCCATCAGTACCCACGAACAGCGAGCAGGTGAGTTGATACCGCTTTTTATGCGCACGATTTATTCTATTCCTGGAATGTACGGCGTGAGTATTCAGGCGGGCGTATTTCAAACGGGTCTCGGTCGAGGCAGGACCATCGAAGTAAATATCGGCGGCGAAAATTTGAATCGCATCGTTGAAATCAGCGGTATGCTTTTCGGAGCGATAATGAGAGAGATTCCGAATGCTCAGGTCCGGCCGGTGCCATCACTGGAATTGCTTTTCCCCGAGGTGCGGATCATTCCTGATCGGGATCGGCTGAAGGCGGCCGGTATGACAGCCCGCGACTTCGGCGTTGCCATCGATGTGCTGATGGACGGTCGCGAGATCGGAGAGTTTAAGCAAGAAGGAGAAAAGAAGATTGATATGGTTCTCAAGGTCTCCGAAGAAAATATTTCTACCCCGGAAAAACTGTATCATTCTCTGATTGCCATCTCCGGTGGAAAGGTTGTTCCGGTGTCGTCCCTTTCTGAGATGCAACGCACATCCGGCATCACCCAGATCCGACATCTTGAAAGACAGCGCACGATTACGCTTCAAATCACACCGCCTTTTTCCATCCCGCTGCAGGAAGCCATGGAGGTCATCAACGCCAGGGTGGTGGCGCCCCTGGCGGAAAAGGGGATGCTTGAAGGGGTAGACATCGGGCAAAGTGGGGTAGCCGACAAACTGACCAAAGCCCGCAAGAGTTTTCAGTGGAATTTCCTGCTGGCGGCGGTCATTGCCTATTTATTGATGGCCGCGCTGTTCGGCAATTTTATCTATCCTGTCGTCATCATGTTCACCATACCGCTTGCCGCCGGCGGCGGATTGCTCGGTCTAAAATTGGTCAACATCGGGATTGCCAACCAACCCCTTGATATCCTCACGATGCTGGGATTTGTGATCCTCATCGGTGTGGTCGTCAACAACGCCATTCTTATCGTTCACCAGGCATTGAATAATATCCGCTACCACGGCATGGCTTACCGCGAAGCTGTCCTTGAATCAACCCGCACACGGCTGCGACCGATTTACATGAGCGCGATGACCAGTGTCATCGGCATGCTGCCCCTCGTTCTGATTCCCGGCCCGGGATCTGAGTTCTACAGAGGGCTCGGCAGCGTGGTGCTGGGGGGCCTGGCGGTCTCCACCGTATTTACCATTTTTGTGATACCGGCGCTATTGATGTTTATTATTAAAATAGAAAAACCCAGAAACTGAACGGGACGACTTGAGGGACTGCAGCCACAGGAGGGGCGGCGGCCCAAAACCTTTGAACCCTGAACTTCTGAACCTGTGAACGCTTATAACAAAATGGAGGTTTTATATGGCAAAAAAACGGTACAGCATTAAAACCGGTTGCCCGCAATGCGGATGCAGCGGGGTACAAGCCCTTTCGGAAGAGGAAATGCGTGAGCGGTACGGGGAAGTCCCTAATTTCGACATGGAGTGCAGTGAGTGTATGGCAAAATATACCGCTGACATGAAAACCGCCTGCCCCGAATGGGACAAGGACTGCAAGCTGCAGGAGTAGGCGCAACGCTCCAGTGGAGAAGCAGGAGATGGGGTGGTAAAAACTTCCCCAAATTTTTTGTTATTCAACTTAACACATAAAAACATCATTTTGCCTGGGATACATTTAGCTATCCTCAATAATGAAAACAAATGGCGGACCACAATATGTTGTATCCGCCATCTTTTTTAATGGAAATCGGTTAAGTAAAGATTAAGACTACAAATCAACACCTTTTGACTAGTATGAGAAGTTTAGCTTTATAGCCG
>CALZJV010000566.1 GCA_945787595.1 uncultured Desulfobacterales bacterium
TTTAATGAGCGACACCGACACAGCGGGTCGACTTCGGTTGCTGACACCTGACACCCGACACCTGAACACTGCTGGCAAATGTAATCACCCATATCACCCATATCACCCCTCAGGGGTGGACCAAAGCCGGGCCCTCTGGACCCGGATCTTTACTTAATCTCAGACACTTAAAATCAAATCGGCAAGCGGCGCGGTTTTGTATGGAGCCGAACAGATAAACCACCGGGCGGAGCTGTGTCCACCTCATGAAAGGAGTTTCTACATGTCGACGAAACAAGCCCCCTCAAAAAAACGAATGGATCGTCATCAGGCCGAACCCGATTATTCGATTTGCCCGTCCGGGGAAAAATTCCCTTTGCCAAAGGACGATGATTACGCAGGCGAATTTAAAAAGATACAAAAATTGGTCGAGAAACAGCGGCTGAAAAATCGTGAGATCGTTGTTGTCATGGGCGTCGGTTTTGTCGGTTCGGTTATGGCGGGCGTTGTCGCGGATTCGGTTGACCCTGAAAGCGGACAACCCACAAAATTCGTCATCGGCATGCAACGGCCGTCTACCAGATCCTTCTGGAAAATTATATATTTGAATCGTGGCATGGCCCCGGTGGAAGCGGAAGACCCGGAAGTGGCACCACTAATCCGGCGGTGTGTATTGGAAAAGAAAACCCTGATTGCCAGCTTTACCTATGATGTGATTACTCTTGCGGATGTGGTTGTGGTGGATGTTCAATGTGATTACCATAAAGAAACTTTCGGCGATGTAAAACAGGGGCATGCAGATATTGCTGCCCTGGAGGCCAGCCTGAAAATCATCGGTGAAAAAATTAAGCCTGAATGCATGGTGCTGATTGAGACTACCGTTCCTCCGGGCACTACCGAGTACGTGGCTTATCCGATCATAAAACGGGCGTTCCAAAAGCGGGGCTTGAAAAATGCTGAGCCGCTGTTGGCGCATTCATTCGAGCGCGTTATGCCGGGACGCAATTATGTGGCTTCCATCCGTGATTTTTGGAGGGTATGCAGCGGCATCAACACTGAATCACGAAAACGGGTCACGGATTTCCTTAGTGGTATACTCAATGTCGAAAATTATCCTCTCACGGTTCTTGATCGCCCCATCGAAAGCGAAACCTGCAAAATCGTGGAAAACTCTTATCGGGCGACCCTGCTTGCATTTTTAGACGAATGGAGCCTGTTTTCCGAGCGCAACGGGGTCGATCTTACAAAAGTCATTGAAGCCATCAAGGTCCGTCCGACCCATTCAAACATCATTTTTCCGGGGCCGGGCATTGGCGGCTACTGCTTGCCAAAAGACGGTGGGCTTGGTGTCTGGGCCTATCATACTCTCATGGGCTTCGAAGACGATATTTTTAAAATGACCCCCCTGTCGATTAATATCAATGACACGCGCGGCTTGCGGGTGGTACAACTGGTCCGTGACGCCCTGCGTAATATGGGGAAAATCGTCGCCGCCACTAAAATTGCCGTGCTGGGAGCCTCTTATCGGGAGGATGTCGGCGACACCCGTTACAGCGGCTCGGAAATTATCGTTCGCAAATTGACTGAAATGGGAGCGGATGTTGTGGTCCACGACCCCTATGTTAAACACTGGTGGGAGATGGAAAAACAGGATACCTATCCGGCACCCGACCATTCCCTGGCCCGATTTTTTCGAAATCAGGAAACTCTTGGTGATTTGCGCATGATGATAAATTTAGCCGAAACTATCAAAGCCGCGGATGCCATGGTGATTGCCGTTCGCCACCAGGACTATCTTCTGCTGGATCCGGATGAAATGGTAAAGATGGCGGGAAAACCCATGGCGGTGATTGATTGTTTCGGTATCCTCAATGATGACAACATTCGGCGATATTTTGAGCTTGGCTGCGAAGTCAAAGGACTGGGTCGAGGACATGTGAAGCGGATAAAGGATGAGGTCAGAGGGAATTAGAAGTCGGAATTCGGCCTCCGGCCCGCAGGGGCTATAGGGGCCTACGCCCCGGAGGGAATGGGGAAGTCGGAATTCCAGGCAAAGAACAGGAAGAGAATTCACCACGGAATAACACGGAATATTGCACTTAGCAGGGATGTATCAAATATATACAACTGACAACTTACAAGAAACAACGGACTAAACTCATGCAATTCATAGATTTAGCGGTTCAACAAAAACGCATCAAAAGTGAAATAGACGCCAATATTGCGGCAATCCTTGACCATGGCAAGTACATTATGGGCCCCGAGATTGGAATACTCGAAAATCGTTTGGCCGATTATGTCGGCGTAAAGCATGCCATCGGCTGTGCATCCGGTACCGATGCGCTGCTGATGGCATTGCTGGCCAAGCAGATTGGACCGGGTGATGCTGTATTTACCTCGCCATTTACCTTTATCGCGACAGCAGAAGTCCTCAGCTTGCTGGGGGCCGTACCGGTATTTGTCGACATTGATCGCCAAACCTTTAATATCGATCCTGTCAAACTTCAAAGTGCAATTCAGGCAATTGAAAATAACGATGCATCAATTCACCCGGTTCCGGCAATTAACGCCTATCCCGGTTCTGCGGTGACAGAGCTGAAATCGAGAGGTATACTTGCCGTCGATCTTTTCGGGCTGCCTGCTGATTACAACCGCATAGACACCATTGCCAGAGAACATGGTCTTTTCGTTATCGAAGACGCTGCTCAATCCTTTGGCGCAGCATTAAACGGCAAAATGGCCTGCTCCTTTGGCAACATCGGGTGCACCTCTTTTTTTCCCGCCAAACCCCTGGGTTGTTATGGTGACGGCGGCATGTGTTTCACCGATGATGAGCGGCTGGCTGAGATTATGGTGTCTTTGAGAGTTCACGGCAAAGGGCATCATAAATATGACAATGTCCGTATCGGAGTTAACGGCCGCCTGGATACGATTCAAGCGGGCATCCTGCTTGCCAAGTTCAAAATTTTCCCCGAAGAAACCGAACTGCGCCAGCAGGTCGCCGATCGCTATACTGAAATGCTGAATCCGCTCCGCAACATCCAGAGCCCTGCTATTCCGGCCGGCTATCGAAGCGCCTGGGCGCAATATTCCATTCTTGCCGCTGATGAAAATCAGCGCACCGATTTGCAAAATAAATTAAAGGAAGCTGACATTCCGACCGCCATCTACTATCCGAAACCATTACACCTTCAGAGTGCTTTTGCCGACTTGGGTTATAAAAATGGAGATTTTCCAATCAGTGAAGAAATCTCCAGACGTATTTTCAGCCTTCCAATGCATCCATATTTACAAGAAGAAGATCAACAGAAAATTGTCGCGGTTATAGACAAGTGACGAGTAAATCGTGAGAAGTGACGAGTGAATAGTGAAAAGTGACAAGTTAAGGAGGGGTGATTAAAATGGGTAAACCACATCATAATTTAGAAGTATGGAAACGTTCTCTTAATTTTGTAACAAAGATATATAAAATAACCGCGAATTTTCCTGCTGATGAAAAATTCGGCTTGGTTTCACAAATGCGCAGGGCGGCGGTCTCAATTCCTAGCAACATCGCAGAGGGTGCCGCCAGAAACAGCAAAAAGGAATTTATTAATTTTCTACATATCGCTCAAGGAAGCACCGCCGAACTTGAAACTCAAATTTTAATCAGCCGGAATCTGAATTTTGTTACGCAAAGTCAAGCCCAGCCTTTGTTGAAAGAACTTGAGGAAATTTCGAGAATGATAATTGGATTACAGAAATCGTTAAGATCTTCTAAATAGTGCGTTAAACTCGTTACTCGTCGCTTGTTACTGTTCACTTTTACAATGCTGGAGAATAAATGACAAAAAAAATCCCATCACCAACTACTCCTGACCAATCACCCGAAGCAGAAAGCCCATCTGTTGCCATTATCGGCGGCGGCTACTGGGGAAAAAATCTGGTTCGGAATTTTTACAATCTCCATTCTCTGAAACTGGTATCTGATAAAAATGATACCATTTTATCCGGCTACAAAGATCAATACAAAGGCATTGAAACCTGTCTTGCGCTGACCGATGTGCTTTCGAGCAAAGATATCCAGGGAGTGGTGATTGCAACTCCGGCTGAAACCCATTTTAACATTGCCAGAGAGAGCCTGCTTGCCGACAAGCATGTATTTGTTGAAAAGCCTCTTGTGCTTCGAGAAGAAGAAGGACAGGAGCTTATTGAGTTGGCCCGGGACGGTAGTCGTGTTCTCATGGTCGGATTGAGTTGGCCCGGGACGGTAGTCGTGTTCTCATGGTCGGCCATCTTTTGCAGTACCATCCGGTGTTTATACGCCTAAAAGAATTGGCGCATTCAGGAGAGCTGGGCAGGATTAATTACATCTATTCTAACCGCCTGAATTTAGGCAAGATAAGACGCGAGGAAAATATTCTGTGGTCGTTTGCACCCCACGACATTTCAATGATATTGGCCCTGGCAGGGGAGGATCCGGAAGACCTTATCACCACCGGCGGCAACTATCTGCATCAAAAAATCGCCGATGTAACCACCACCCACCTGAACTTTCCCTCCGGACTGCAGGCTCACATTTTTGTCTCCTGGCTCCATCCGTTTAAAGAACAGAAACTCGTCGTTGTCGGTGATAGAAGAATGGCTGTTTTTGACGACACCAATCCCTGGGAGGATAAACTTCTTTTATATCCCCACCAGATCAACTGGAAAAAAAACCTGCCCGTTCCCGCCAAGGCAGATCCGGAAAGAGTGGACATCCCGCAGCAGGAGCCATTACGCCAGGAATGCCAGCATTTTCTTGAATGTATTACAAGTGGTAACCAACCGGTTACCGACGGTCATGAAGGTTTAAGGGTGCTTAAAATTTTAAACGCCAGCCAAGCTTCTTTAAATGACAATGGCCGAATGATTACTTTGGGAGTAGATAGTGACAAGTCACAAGTAACCAGTTCTTCGGGTTATGTAAGTTTTGACTCATCACTTGTTACTCGTCACTCACAAACTGGTGTTTTTATCCATCCATCAGCAATAGTCGATGACAATGTCAATATCGGCCGTGGTACCAAAATATGGCACTTTTCCCACCTACTTTCCAATTCAAAAATAGGTGATAACTGCAACATCGGCCAAAATGTTGTTATCGGACCGGATGTTGACATCGGAAAGGGCTGCAAGATTCAAAATA
>CALZJV010000567.1 GCA_945787595.1 uncultured Desulfobacterales bacterium
CAAATTCGTTCCTGGCCAGCTCCCGGACCATGGACTGGATCATGAGTTGTTCTTCTGTAAGCTTGAAAGACATGGCATGCTCCCGCTTAAATGCCTAAAGTTTAAAATGCCTAAAATGACTAAAGTTAATGATGATGATCGATTTTATAATAATTTAGAGGAAGGTGAAGACAGCCCTCCATTCGCTGCATTATAAAAAATATTTTGCATTATTCTTAGGCTTTCATCTCAAGTGTTCTCTTGAAAGGGAAAAAGTCAATCGTGTGCCGCAACTACCAGATTAAAATAGACGGAATACCATAATTTTAGTCATTTTAGTTCATTTTAGGCAATTTAGGCATTCAACGCGTTACGGCGTATAAATTACAACTATCAACTCAGCCGTTTCATCGCTGACGCTTCTTAGTTTGTGCCGGATTCCCGAGTTAAAATGAAGCGATTCTCCCTCTTCCAGGGTATTGATGTGCTCGCCCACCACCACCTCGATTTTACCGGACAGCACATACACAAACTCTTCGCCCTCATGATGGTAATCCACGCCTTTGTGATCCTGTTGTGCTTCAATCAGCACCCGAAACGCTTTTAAGTGTTTATTCTCCGCTCCCGGAGTCAAAGTCGTGTAAGCATAGTTATCGGTGCGTTTGGTAAGCGCTTTAATTCGGCTTTGCAGCTTCGATTCCGGTTCTTTGAGCAGGGATCCTGAATCAATTTCCAGCGCTCTTGCGATTTGCAGCAAGGCGCCCACCGGTGGGATGGCCTTGCCTGATTCGACTTCCTTTAAATACTCGATGGAAAATCCGGTTTCATTGGCGACATGTTCAAAGGTGAATTTTTTACTCGTCCTGGCCTTTTTGATTTTTTTGCCGACAGGTTCCGGTATGGCTTTTTTTCGCCTTGGCATAGTTCCTCCAATATTCGGTTGGCCGGTTGAGTCCGTTGTCCGGTTGAGCCGGTTGTCCCGTTTGCCCATTTACCAACAAAATTGATCGATTTAGACAACCGGCTCAACGGGCAAACCGGCTAAACGGTCTAAACCGTTTAACGGGCGAACCTCGTTTCATTTATAGTCGTAAAATCCCTTGCCCGTCTTTCTTCCCAGCCAGCCGGCTTCGGCGTACTTTCTTAAAAGCGGACAGGGACGATACTTCGAATCCTTAAATCCATCATAAAGAGTTTCCATGATGGCCAGGCAAGTATCCAACCCGATTAAATCTGCGAGTGCCAATGGACCCATGGGATGATTCATGCCGAGTTTCATGACTGTATCAATATCTTCCCGGGTCCCGACACCGTGATAAAGACAGTAGACGGCCTCATTGATCATCGGCATCAGGATCCGATTGGCAATAAAGCCCGGGTAATCATTGGCTTTGGCCGGGGTTTTACCGAATTTTTCAGACAGGTCCCAGGTGGTTTTATAGGTCTGATCGGAGGTAGCGATGCCCGGTATGACCTCGACCAATTTCATCACCGGCACCGGGTTCATGAAATGCATGCCGATTACCTTTTCAGGTCGCCGGGTTTGGGCGGCAATCCGGCCGATGGGTATGGAAGAGGTGTTGGTTGCCAGGATGACCCCGGATTCACAAATCTCATCCAGATGTTTGAAAATTTGAAATTTTAAGTCCTCATTTTCGGTGGCGGCTTCAACGACAAAATCCACCTGCGACATGTCCTGCAGATCGACACTCGTTTTGATCCGGCCCAAAACCGTATTTTTCTCATCAGCGGTCATTTTACCCTTGTCCACCTTGCGGGACAAAATTTTTGTGATGGTTGTCAGACCGCGCTCTACGAATTCGGCTTTGATATCATTCATGACGACATCGAGACCGCTCATGGCGGCCACCTGCGCAATTCCGTTTCCCATCTGACCTGCACCGACAACACCAAATGTTTTGATTTCCATTACCTTCTCCCTATCAATTGAATTTATTGGTTAAATTATATTAATTTTATGTTTAAATTGTCGAGTGGGGGCGGCTTCCAGCCGCGAAAAACAGTATGTCAGCAACTGACTTCATCGCGGCTGGAAGCCGCTCCCACCAATATCTACCACAGGCAGAATTATAAATCTCTTTGCCGCGTAACCCGCAACTTGATATCAGAGGACAGAAAACAGAGGTCAGATGACAGATTATGGATTCCGGAAATCAGATTGCACGGATAGTTCATTCCTGTAACCCTTATGATCCTCCTGCACCTTCCATTTAGCAATGTCTTACTCTATGCGCTATGCCCTTTGCTCTATGCCCTTTTTCCCCGCAACCCGCACCGCGCAACGCGTAACCCGCAACGCGTATCATCTCTTCACCACCATCGCCACAGCCTCGCCGCCGCCCAGACACAGGGATGCCATACCGGTCTTTTTATCCTGTCTGACCATCTCATGCAACAAGGTCACCAGCACCCGGCATCCGCTGGCACCGATGGGATGGCCAAGGGCAACACTGCCGCCGTTGACATTGACGATAGAAGGATCCAGCTCAAGTTCTTTTAATACCGCCACGGTTGAACCGCTAAAGGCTTCATTGATTTCATACAGGTCTACGTCTTCTTTATGGATCCCTTCTTTCCGCAAGCATTTTGGAATTGCCAAAATCGGTGCCACAAGTACGTATTTCATGTCAAGGCCGGCGGATGCCTGAGCTCCGATCTTGGCGATAACACTGCATCCCAGTTCATCGGCTTTTTCTCTGGACATCAACACCACGGCGGCGGCACCATCACTGATGATCGAGGCATTGCCGGCAGTGGCAAAACCGTCTTTTTGAAACGCGGGTCTCATTTTTGCAAGCGATTCATATGAGGTTTCCCGAGGGCATTCATCTCGCTTGAACAACACCGGATCTCCCTTACGTTGAGGAATATGAACCGGCACGATTTCATCTTCAAATCGCCCGGAATTGAGTGCCGTTAAAGTTCTGGCATAGGATTCTGCGGCGTATCGATCTTGATCCTCGCGACTGACATGGTACTTTTCAGAGCACAGATCATTGGATATGCCCATATGAAAATCATTGACAATATCCCACAGACCGTCATGAACCATGGAATCCTGCAACGTGCCGTTACCCATGCGAAAGCCGAAGCGGGCTTTTTCCAGGTAATAAGGAGCCATTGTCATATTTTCCATGCCCCCGGCGACCACAACATTGGCATCCCCTGTCTGGATAGCCTGAGCCGCCAGCATTACGGATTTCAGAGCGGAGCCGCAGACCTTATTGATCGTGAAGCATTCCACCTCCCATGGCATTTCGGCCATGACCGCCGCTTGTTTTGCCGGATTCTGTCCGTAACCGCATGGCAGCACCAAACCCATGATGACCTCGTTGACGGTTTTCTTTTCGATACCGGCTCTTTTTAGCGCTTCCTCAATCACAATTGCGCCCAGCCGGGTTGCACCGATATCGCCCAGTGAACCATTAAAACTGCCCAGGGGTGTCCTTACCGCACTGACGATGACTGCCTCTTTCATGTGGATTATCCTCCGAATTAGGTTGAAAAAAAGTTTGGTATAAGAAAATCAGTTTTTCGAAAATTTAGCCGGCAGCGTAAGTTGTCTGTTGTGTGTTGTCAGTTGGTAAAGAAGGATGGCATCTAATTTTTCTCTTTATCCTTTGATGCCGAATTCGTTGAAATTTTCAATCTTAGCCGCCACTAAAGTTTATCGCCACAAACAACTCATATTTATTACATATTCCTGCGATACTTCCCTCCCACGTCATACAAGGCCTGGGTTATCTGGCCCAGACTGCATACCCGCACGGTACTCATCAGTTCCTCAAAAATGTTATCTCCACTAAGTGCAACATGTTGCAGGCGCTGCAGCGCAGCGGAGGACTCTTTTTCATGGCGGCTTTTAAAGTCGGCAAGACGGTTGAGCTGTGACTGCTTTTCTTCTTCTGTAGCCCGGGCCAGTTCAATGCTTTCATCGAGCAGATCATCATCGGTGTCCGGATCACGGAAGGTGTTGACGCCGATGATGGGAAGCCTGCCGGTGTGTTTCAGCATTTCATAGTACATGGATTCTTCCTGAATCTTACCCCGCTGGTAGCCGGTTTCCATGGCCCCCAGAACGCCTCCGCGCTCGGTAATGCGGTCAAACTCCATGAGCACTGCTTCTTCCACCAGATCGGTTAATTGCTCAAAGATAAAGCTGCCCTGGTTCATATTTTCATTGGCGGTTTTCATTGGCGGCCAGACCCCACTCACGATTGATAATCAGCTGGATGGCCAGAGCGCGCCTGACTGATTCCGCAGTGGGTGTGGTAATGGCCTCGTCGAAGGCATTGGTGTGCAAGCTGTTACAGTTATCATAAATGGCGCATAAAGCTTGCAGGGTTGTGCGGACGTCATTGAACTGAATATCCCGGCTGTGCAGGGATCGACCGGAGGTTTGGATATGATATTTGAGCATCTGACTGCGCTCGGATCCCGTATACTTGTATCTCATGGCAATAGACCAGATGCGTCTTGCCACTCGCCCGATAACGTTGTATTCGGGATCCAAACCATTGGAGAAGAAAAAGGATAAATTCGGTCCGAAGCTGTCGATAGGCATTCCCCGGGACAGATAGTATTCCACGTAAGTAAAGCCGTTGGCAAGGGTGAGCGCCAGCTGGGTGATGGGATTGGCCCCGGCTTCGGCGATGTGATAACCGGATATGGAGACCGAATAAAAATTGCGGACCTTATGATCGATAAAATACTGTTGGATATCGCCCATCATTTGTAAGGCGAAATCAATTGAAAAGATGCAGGTATTCTGTCCCTGGTCCTCTTTGAGAATGTCGGCCTGGACTGTTCCGCGCACACTTGACAACGCGGCGGCTCGAATTTTATCACGCTGGTCTTGGCTGGGTTCTTTTCCATTTTCAGACCTGAACTTATCGAACTGTTGATCGATGGCGGTATTTAGAAACATGGCCAGGATGATGGGCGCCGGCCCGTTGATGGTCATGGAAACGGAGGTGTCGGGTGCGCACAGTTCAAAACCGTCATAGAGTACTTTCATATCATCCAGGGTGCAGATGCTGACTCCCGAGGTTCCTACTTTGCCGTATATGTCCGGTCGAATGTCCGGATCATAACCATACAATGTCACCGAATCGAAGGCGGTCGAAAGCCGTTTGGCTTTGGAGCCGGCGGACAGCATTTTAAATCTTCGGTTGGTGCGGGCCGGATCGCCTTCGCCGGCAAACATCCGGGTGGGGTCTTCATCTACCCGTTTTAATGGAAACACCCCGGCAGTGAAGGGAAAACGACCGGGCACATTTTCTTCACGCATCCACCGGCTAACTTCTCCCGGATCCTGGAAGCGGGGCAGGGCAATTTTTGGAATACGCGAGTGTGCCAGAGATTCGATGTGCAGCGGAACTCTGATCTCTCTATCGCGAACCTGATATACCAGCTCATCCCGGGTGTAGGTTGTCTTGATATTGTCCCACTCGTCCAGACTTTGCAGTGTATCGCGGTCTAAAGCGCCTTTGGCTTTTTGAACTTCGTCTTTCAGGCGGGAAAGCACCTCGGTAAACTCGCCGTCGAGGTTATCAGCTCCCAATTTTTTGGTGGTTTCCTGCAGATGCCAAAACGTTCTCAGCGCCTGGGATTGTTCTTTTGTTTTTTGATGATACAGCCGGATGGCATCGGCAATTTCGCTCAGATAGCGTACACGCTCGGGGGGAATGATAATGGTTTTGGATGAGGATGTTTTTGTTTCCGGCCTGGGAATTCGAGGTTTGTATTTAATATCGGTTTTCGAGTAGATCGTATCGAGAATAGCGTGGTAAAGTGCGGTGACCCCATCGTCGTTAAATTTGGAAGCGATGGTGCCAAACACGGGCATATCTGCCGGGAGACGGTCAAATGCCTTGCGATTGCGCTGGACCTGTTTGCATACATCCCTGACGGCATCTTCCCCCCCGCGTTTTTCAAACTTGTTGACCACCACCAGATCGGCAAAGTCCAGCATATCGATTTTTTCAAGCTGCGAAGCGGCGCCGAATTCACTGGTCATCACGTAAATGGAAATGTCGACCAGATCGGCAATGCTCGAATCGCCCTGTCCGATACCGGCTGTTTCGACAATAATCAGGTCAAAACCGGCCGCCTTTACGACTGCGACGGCATCTTCCAGTACTTCCGGGATTTCCGTTTGGGATTGTCGGGTGGCGAGGGATCGCAAATATAACCGTGGATTGCCAATGGCATTCATCCGTATCCGATCGCCTAAAAGCGCTCCGCCGGTTTTTCTTCTAGAAGGATCGCAGCTGATGACGGCCACCTGCAGATCTTTGAGATCGTGCAGGATGCGTAAAATGATTTCATCGGTCAAAGATGATTTTCCGGAGCCGCCTGTGCCGGTAATTCCGATAACCGGCGCTTCACGGTCTCCGATTTTTTCTGCCAGTTCAGCACGCAGTGCGGCTAGATGTCCGTCTTCACGGGCTTTAGCCTGCTCTGCGCGCGTGATCAGATTGGCCACCATAAGTTTGCTTTGCGGTGACAAATCTTCGAAAGCAAAGCCGTCCGCTTTGACGGTGGAAAAATCTATGGATTGAACCATATGATTGATCATGCCTTGCAGGCCTAATTGGGAACCGTCTGCGGGTGAATAAATTTTGCTGACACCATATGCCTCAAGCTCTTTAATCTCCCCGGGGACAATCACACCGCCACCGCCGCCGAAAACCTTGATGTGTGCTGCTTGCCTTTCCCTTAAGAGATCGATCAGATACTTGAAATATTCGATGTGACCGCCTTGATAACACGATACCGCAACCCCCTGGACATCTTCTTCGATGGCGGCATCCACAATTTCCTGGACGGATCGGTTGTGCCCCAGGTGAATAACTTCCACGCCGGTGTCCTGAAGGATGCGTCGCATGATATTTATGGCTGCATCATGACCATCAAAGAGGGATGTGGCCGTCACCACCCGCACGTGATTTTCGGGTTTATAAACTTCAACTTCAGCGTTCATGTTGCCCCCTTGTGATTGAATATTGATTATTGAAGATTGAAGATTTTTGGAATTCTATCTGATCTATATTTTGGCAGGAAATCTTCAATCTTCAATCGACAATATTCAATTACTTAGTGCACATTTTTATAATAAATTCAGTCTGCTGGTCGATATAATCCTCGAGACTATAATGACGGGCGATATACCATCGTCTGAAAGTCCACATGTGTCCCAGCACCACAATATTGTGAGCCGCAAGTTCGATGTATTGCTCCTTGATACCCGGCAATTCTCCTGAGGCCGCTATGCGCGCCAGAACTTCAACGAATAGGCCGGTAATTTGAAGCTCGTTTTCAAGAACTCTTTTGCGCCACTGGGCCGGCAATGACCGGGTTTCCTGGTATATCAGTAAAATAAAGTCACTCATTCGGTGGCAAACTTCAAAATATTGCCGGATTACACTTACCAGGGCAGCGCGGCCGGTGGTCGCACCGGACATCGCATCTGTAACGCCACGGGCCACTTCCGCATGTATGGATTCGCATGTATGGATTCGCATACCATGTAAAGGATGTCTTCTTTCGAGGCGAAATATTCGTACAGGGAACCGATGGAAGAACCGGATGCCCGGGCAATCTGCCGAGTGGTGGTTTTATGGAAACCCTTCTCGATGAAAAGCTGAACGGCGGCATCGGCGATCTGGCGGCGTCTTCGTTTCACCAGATCAGGATCTTTGACCTGGGTGGGGATATCTCTTGTTCTAATCAACTCCTGCATGGCAACCTTTATACCGGTGTGATGTAGGTTTGCGCTTATGTATTGTCTTCTGGATAAGGTTTTGGGCCGGCGTTATCCGCTGTCGCCTTTCGACAAGGTGCTATTTTTTTTTAAGCCTTACTCAGGGGCTTTTTCTATCCTTGACGAATACATCATCTGAAAACCTATCGATCGGAATAGGCTTACCATTTTGTTCCAACCTTCTGTTTTCCACCTGGAAACGGATCAGGATTCGGAGGAAGAACCCCAGACGCTCTAACCGAAAAGCTGCCTGAGTATCTGGCCTGAACGAGCGCTCAGTCATCATACATACCATGCTTCTTTTTTTCTTGTCAATCTTTTTCCCTGAATAATTCCATCATGTACATAACTACCTAAATTTATAATATATTTGATTTTATTTGCCAATTTTTACAGGCACCCAGGATATAAAATATAAGGTATTGACAAAAAAGAAATGTTACAGTAAAAAAAGAAATTATGAGCGAGCGCTCGCTCATATTAAATAGGCTTAGTTCTTTATTATGCCTCAGAAAACTTGGTCCTCCCTCCGGGCTGTAGGCCCAACGGGCCGGAAGCTGGGCCAAGTCAGAGACAATCGGCTATGCCTAAGAGATCAATCGAGAAAGGTTGAGCCGGTTTTGCCCGTTGGTCTGTTTCCGTCGGCCTCGCTGAAGCGTAAAGCTGTCATATCCAAGCAAGAGGGAAACCATGCATGAAATAATTATTAAGCTTAATTTAGGCGAATTAGCTTTTTCCAATAACGGGCCAACCGGCAAAACCGGCTCAACGGGCTAACCTGTCTCAAAAATACTCGGTGCTTGGCCCCCTTTCAGGGGGCTCGACAAAGCCGGGCCCTCTGGAC
>CALZJV010000568.1 GCA_945787595.1 uncultured Desulfobacterales bacterium
TTGGTTATTCCGGTATTCGTTTCAGCCTACAGGCAAGGGGAGCCGACCGATTTTAGTAAAAAACTGATTCAAGCGGCCATTGAAAGAACGAAACATATCGTCCGGTATGATGGTTCCTATCGGAAAATCAGATATCCCAATGGCGATGTACCTGATAATGTGGGAGTTTGTACAGATGTGGTAATTAGGTCTTATCGAAAACTAGGAATCGACCTTCAAAATGATATTCATGAAGATATGAAAGAAAATTTTGGCAAGTATCCCAAGTTGTGGGGGCTATCCAAGCCGGATACAAACATCGATCACAGAAGGGTTCCGAACCTAAGAACCCTATTTAAGAGGAAAGGAATCGTACTCCCGGCCACCGACAACCCAAACGATTACGTCGCTGGCGATCTTGTAACTTGGATCGTTGCTGGTAACCTCCCCCATATTGGCATTGTCGTAAACCGCCGGTCGCGTGATGGAAAGCGACCACTAATTGTTCACAACATAGGACAAGGGCCCCAAATGGAAGACATACTTTTTGAGTATCCGATAACGGGGCATTACCGATATTACAGCAACAGCGGCCTGATTGAAAACATCACACAACCATGAGCTGGAGTCGGCGATATTTGCAAACGGCTGGTCCATATGATAGGAGGCGAAATCGGCGTGGAAAGTACGCCGGGCGAGGGATCAACGTTTTGGTTCACAGCCGTATTGGAAAAACAGCCCGAACACGAATGGGAAGATGCGATTCCGCAATTACCGGAAGACATTGGCCGGAAACAGATGCTTGCAGTCGACGATAACGCCACCAATCGATAAACTGCATTCAAAATGTTGATTGGTCCCAGGTGAACGGCGCCAATTAAAAGGTTTTCAACGATGGCCTCTGCTCTGCGCGTCGAATACCACACCGCATTTTAACCTGCCTTAAACACAGCAATGTCGGTAATGATAATTATAAAAGCCTCCGCGACCGGAAAAAGTGTCTAGGGTAATTACAAAACTCGGTTAAGCGCTGTTAATTATTTTGATTCGCGCCGCCATTTCCGTCTAGGTTTCATAAGGTTCGAGTTCTGCCGCTCATTGATTACACCGTGCAGAAGTTGCGAGACCCTTATATCAGCCTCATGCCGAACTGAGCTTTATCTCAATTTCTTGGGCGATCTTTTTTAAATAAGTTGAATAGCGCGGAATCGTCTTATCGCTTATTTGTCGTTTGAGGCCCACTACCCAGAGAGCGACTTGGGTATTGGGCCGGTTAATATTGAGCGGAATCGCAAATGCTCGTATTCCCTCAATATATTCCTCCATGTCGATGGCAATGCCATCGGTGCGCACTTCATTTATCATCTTGATATATTTCTTCTTGTTGACACACGCGTTGGGAGTAAATCGTCTTAGATCATTTTTTGACAGGATATCATCCACTTCGGTGTCGGGTAGCAGGGATAGAAATGCCCTTCCCCCAGCTCCCGCAAGCAGGGGGATTCTCATCCCAATTTCAGAAAATATTTTTATATCAAAAGCAGCATCAGCCTTATCGATGATAACGGCCGTTAACCCCGAACGAATTCCCAAAAATGCCGACAGTTTGGTTCTATGGTTGATCTCTTCCAGGTAGGGGTGCACCGTGCTGATCAGTTCCGAGCCGCGACCGGCAGACCTACCCAGGATATACAGGCGAGTACCGAATTGAAATTTGCCCTCGAGAACTTTTTCGAGAACCCCCAAATCATCAAGGGTATGGACAATATTGAACACAGTGCTCTTATTGAGACTGAGTGCCTTGGATATCTCACTGACGCCCAGGGGCTTTTTTGAGCGGGCGAAAAGCTCAAGCATCGCAAAGCATTTATCCAGGGCGGGGACTCTTTTAAATGCGGTTTTCATTGTGATGGCAGGAATTAGACTCTATAGAGAACATATGTATTCTATGTAGATTATCCGGATTTGATTGTCAACGAAAATAATTTAAATAATCTGTCCATTTTTTGGTTGACAATTCTGAAGAGATATTCTATATAGAATCAATTTGTTCTCTATAGAGAACAAATATTAGTCTGTCCAATTGCGTTCGGCGTATTTTTTGCCGGTTTGTCATGCAGCACGTGCTTTGCCTGCAGCCGCAAATCTAATATTCAGCCAATAATCTTTACATTTGACAAAATTATCCAAAACCTTTAAACAAAACAGCTAGAAAAGTTGCGGAAATCTATTAATATGAGCATGAATGTATCGGTTAAGGAAGGAGGTGAACATTAAGATATATAGATTTTCTATAATTTCCACTTTGAAAGGAGGTAAACGACCGATGAAGAAAAAAACTTTATGGATATCTTTGCCTTTCACCTTAATCATCAGTTTGGCATTAATACTTCCCGGCCTTAACCTGCCGGCATATTCGGCAGATGTGATTAGACTAAAAGTAGCGATGTACTTTCCTCCCCCGGCTTTCCAAACCAAAGTGTTAGAAGAATTTTGTCGCGAATTGGAAATGCGCACCGATGGACGAGTGAAGGTTGATTACTATGCCGGCGGCTCATTGCTTAAAGCTCCGAAGGTGTTTGAGGGGGTAGTGAGTGGAATTGCTGATATCGGCTACTCCCATGTGTATTACACCCCCGGCCGTATGCCGGTTACCGAAGCCGTCGGTCTGCCTATCGGTTATCCCAGTGCCTGGGTAGGTGGTCAGGTTATCAATGATTTCTACCAAAAATTTAAGCCCAAGGAATTTGATAAGGTGCATGTGCTCTGGATGAATACGACGCCTCCTAGTGCCATCGCCACTGCCAAGAAACCGATACGCAAGCTGGAAGACCTCAAGGGGCTCACCATCAGAGCGCCCGGGCAGGCTGGAGAGGTTATCAAGGCACTGGGCGGAACCCCGGCTCCCACACCGATGATGGAAGTGTATGATGCACTCTCTAAGGGTGTTATCGATGGGGAGGCTTCAAACTTTGAAACCCTTTTCGCATTCAAGTTTGCTGAAGTTGTAAAATATACGACGTCAGTCTGGCAAATCAACAATCCCTTTCCCTTTTATCTGGTGATGAACAAAAACAGCTATAATAAGTTGCCGCCAGATATTAAAGCCATCTTTGACACCCTCGTTGGAGAGTACAAGGAGCGATATATCTTGACGTGGAATTCCATCGATTTCGTTGGCAAAAACTTTGGTTTGTCCAAGGGAGTGGAATTTGTTGAACTGCCCCCGAGTGAGCTTCCTAGGTGGCAGGCAGCTGTCGCGCCGGTAATAGATGATTATGTGAAAAGGATGGTAGGTAAAGGGTTTTCCGAGGCAGAGGTGAAAGGTTGGATTAAATTTCTGCGGGAACGAACTGATTTTTGGACAAAAAAGCAGATCACATTGCGGATCCCGTCAGCAGTCGGTCCTCCGGAGGTGAGACCCGAGGCTCACACAATAAAATAAACAGTCTGCCCCCCGAGCAAGCCCTCGTCCTTACAGGTGGGGGCTTAAGCTTAGTAGACCGGGATTGCTTATTAATCTATATTTCGTTCTTAAGGTGGATGCGGGGGCTTTATCCCCGCACCCACCGCAGATGGCAAGGCAAGCTCAGAATCATCGAGTAAGTGACTGGTGTGAGTGGTTAGCGCTTGCAGCGTTGCTACTGATGATGGTAATTACCTGCATCGATGTAGTTGGGGCCAAGGTCTTTCGGTGGCGTCTTTTGGGAGCCATTGACATCGTGATGCTTTCCCAGATCGTGGCAATTTCCTTTGCTGCCGGCATGACGCTGATTCTTGGCCGGCATATTCAGGTAGAATTTTTTTTCACTCTGCTGTCACGGCGCGCCCAGGCAGTGATCAACAGCTTTGTGCTTCTTCTGTGCTTAGGACTCTTCATGTTGATTATTTGGCGCCTTGGTGTGCTTGGTCATTCCTTTCAAACCTCAGGTGAGTATAGCCCAACTGCTTATATACCCCTGTATCCTTTCGCTTATGTTATTGCCCTTGCCAGTATTCCTGTCTGTTTGGTATTTTTACAAAGGTTTCTTAAATCGCTGATGAAGAGGGAACAGAAATGAGCCCGGCTACTGCAGGTCTTATCGGTATCGGTCTCCTGGTTTTTCTCTTTCTCCTCAGAATGCCGGTTGCCTTCGCCATGGCCCTGGTTGGGATTGTCGGTTTTGCTTCTTTATCTACCCCGGAAGCGGCGCTGAGTCTTTTAGGCCTTGATATCTACGACACTTTCTCATCTTACCCCTTAAGTGTTATTCCCATGTTTATCCTTATGGGCACCTTCGCCTTTGCTGCGGGAATTAGCCAAAGGCTTTTCAAGACGGCCTATGCCTGGATAGGGCACCGCCGGGGCGGCCTGACCGTAGCCACCGTATTCGCCTGCGCCGGGTTTGGAGCTATTTGCGGCTCAAGCACGGCTACGGCAGCCACAATGGGTAAGATAGCACTTCCGGAGATGAAAAAATATAAATACGATGATGCCCTTGCCACCGGTACCGTTGCCGCTGCCGGCACCCTTGGCATCCTTATCCCACCGAGCACCGTCCTTATTATCTATGGGATATTGACCGAGCAATCCATCGGCAAACTTTTCGTCGCCGGGATATTGCCGGGGATATTTCTGAGCATCTTATTTGCCGCAACCGTGGTTTTTCTATGCTGGCGCAACCCCGCTCTCGGTCCCCCTGGAGCCCCTACCAGCTGGAGGGAAAAGCTGAAAGCACTCACGGGAATTATCGAGGCCTTGCTTCTTTTCCTGCTGGCCATTGGGGGGCTTTTCCTCGGATGGTTCAGTCCCACTCAGGCCGGAGCCATCGGAGCCGGTGGTGCTTTGCTCATCGGTCTGGCCCGACGCAAACTTAGCTGGCAGACATTTATTGCGGCCGGCAGGGAAGCCTTGCGAACATCTTGTATGGTCATATTCATTATTACCGGGGCTGTCATCTTTGGTCATTTCATGGCGATATCAAGAATACCCTTCATGCTGGCCGAGTGGCTCGGGGGACTACCCATACACCCCATGGCTGTCATGGGAGTCATCGTATTTATTTACTTTATAGGCGGCTTCTTCATGGATGCCATGGGTCTGATTGTGGTTACGGTCCCCATTTTCTTCCCGATAGTTGAGAAGCTCGGCTTTGACCCGATCTGGTTTGGGGTCATCATCGTACTCGTGGGCGAGATGGGGGTTATCACGCCGCCGGTGGGCGTGAACGTATTTGTCATCAAAGGCATCGCCCCCGACATTCCTTTGCAACGCATTTTTAGAGGTATTCTACCCTTTCTCGTGGCTTTGATTGTCTTCACGATTTTACTAATGATTTTCCCGAAAATCGCTACCTTTCTGCCTGGCCTGGTATCCTATTAAAACTGATTGTAAAACCATCAGCATTGATTCGTTTCTGGTTAAATACTTGCCACCCATTTCTTCGATAGGTTGACGGCCGCCACGGCATCCTTGCCATAAGCGTCGGCGCCTGAATATTTGCGCACATCGTCAGTTACGGTACCGCCACCGATCATGATCTTTACATCGTCGCGCAGTCCGGCATCTTTGATGGCTGCAACCGTATTCTTAAAGGATTCAAAGACCGTGGTTAATAGAGCGCTCATACCGACAATCTGCGGTTGGGTTTGCCGGACCGCATCCACAAATTCTTCAGGAGGCACGTCCACGCCCAAATCCTGCACTTCAAAGCCATTGACGTCCAGCATAAATATTACAATGTCTTTTCCAATGTCGTGAATGTCTCCTTTCACCGAGCCAATAACCACTTTGCCGATGCGTTCGGTATTTTGGCCGGCATCCTGTTTGACAAATGGTTCGGTCATTTTTGATATCTTTTTCAACATTTCCCCGGCCATGATCAATTCCGGAAGGAAATAATTGCCAAGTTCAAACTGCTTGCCGACATATTCCACCGCTTCGCGGCACATTTCTAAGATACTGATCGGATTTTCACCCTCATTTAACATTTTTTCGGCCAGGTTCAAGGCGTCCTGTTCCTTCATGTGCGCTATGGCATCAACCAATTCGTTCAATATGTTTTCCTCCTGATCTGTTATTGCTGAGATGGCTTCTAAATATTAACAGCATATTGCTTTGCAAAATCAATCATGGCCTTCACGTTTTCGACCCTGGCCCCTTGCATGCCGGCCCCGGTAGAGAAGATGAAGCCGCCGTCCTTGCCGGCCGAATCCATAAGGTTTTTGCAATACGAGCGGACCTTTTCGGGGGTTGCCGTACACAGCAGAGAAAGCGGCACGTTGCCGGCGATGCAGGCCACCTGGCCGACGGTTTTTTTGGCCCGCTCCATATCCGTGAGGTCGAACCACCACACGGTTTTGCCTTTGGGAACATCGCAAATGGTTTCAAGGCGCTGGTTGTACCCTCCTTCGGCAAACAGCTGAGGCACACAACCTTCGTTGACGAGTCCGATGATGAGCTTTCTCAGTGTCGGCCAGTAAAAAGTTTGGAACTGTTCATCGGACATGAAGCCGTCGGCACCCTTGTGGAGGGGAATAAAGGGCATGATGTGGCCGGTGGCCTTACACGAGGCCACGCCGGATTTTACCATGAAGGGCGTTAATCTCTCACAAGCCTCCATGAGTTCTTCCGGGTGCCGGTATATGTCCAGCATAATGCCGGTGGTGCCCCTGAGGGTGTCGCCGATAACGTCAAAGGGCGCCTTGGTGAAACCGCCCGAAAAGGCCGGGTAGCCTTTACCCATGATCGAACCGTTTAGGCGGCGGACAGCTGCTATCCACCGGATGGTCTCTTGACCGGCCTCCATGAGGGATTGGAAGGCTCGCTGGATTTCTTCGGTTCCGAAAGGAATCAGGGCGGGTGGTATGCAGGGGATTTCGTTGATAGGGGGAAAAAGAGGCATTTTTTCCAGTGGCTTCAAGCTGCCGAAGATGCGCGGAAAATAGGTGCTCATAAAGTATCCGGTAGGGTCGTCGATAAGATCCTGATACTCATCCGCTTTCATATACTCCTTTTCCACATACTGGTATTCCTGTTGTTTGGAAACACCCTGACCAGGCCATTTACAAAGCTGAAAATCCAAAATTTCCAGTGGTTTACCAGGAACAACAGTCGTGGGAGCGTTGTACGCATCCGGGGTGAAATCGTGACAATACTTCTCCCAGGCTTGGGTGAGGATGTCATAATCATACATCGCGTCATACATGCTGACGCCTGCGTATTGAACAGGAAAGAACCCGGCTGAAGGGCATATGGGGATACGCGCGGGGGTCTTCTTCAACTGGATGGCATCCTTGATCAGTGTGACCCGCTCCCGATAGGCTGCGGCCGCGTTATTATCGGCAAAGGGGATGCCTTCTCCCGCAAGCCACGTATCAAACCATTGGTTCTGTTTCTGATCCGCATCTACTGCGACCTCGAGAAATCGCTCTTTCATGCTATTGTCCTCCAATCCACTGTTTCGTGAGTCGAACACCTGCCAAGGCGGCAGGACTGGCATCGACGCCGGTTTAGCCTTGCATTTATCAAGACTTTAAACGTATCGGGCTATGAAAGCCGAATCCGTCCCCTCGGCCGAGTAAAGATCCGGGTCCAGAGGGCCCGGCTTTGGTCCACCCCTGAGGGGTGATATGGGTGATTACATTTGCCAGCAGTGTTCAGGTGTCGGGTGTCA
>CALZJV010000569.1 GCA_945787595.1 uncultured Desulfobacterales bacterium
TAAAACACTCACACGTATTTGTTATAATTACAGATCGTTTTGTAAAATAATTTATAAGCGAGGCGGCAATACCAGAAAAACAGAGGTCAGCTAGTCTGACCTTATAGCAGCCTACCGCATCGATCTCGAACAAAACTGCAAGGAGGTGTCACAGTGAAAATCGCGGCATTTAATGTGGAGAATCTCTTTGACCGAGCGAAAGCTTTCAACGAAGAGAACGAAGGCGAGGTCCAGCGTGTTATTGAAGCAGTTGGGGAATTAAACGGTTTATTCGAAAAAGAAGTCTATAGTGATGCAGACAAAGAAGAGATGCTTCGGTTAGTGAATGAGCTCGAGTTTAACCGCTTCAATGAAGGACCACTTGCGTTAGTCCGGAAGATTAGAGGATCGATTTTTAGACGTCCCAGAGCTGGTGGTATTGAAGTTGTCGCCACAGGCAGAGGTACTTGGATTGGTTGGGCAGAACTGAAAACCGCTCCTGTTGATGAAATCGCAGTAATGAACACCGGCCGTGTAATCAGGGATGTAGATGCTGATATACTGGCCGTCGTTGAAGCTGAAAATCGAGTTGCTCTCCGACAATTTACTGAGTTCGTATTTGAGAAGGTTAAGGATGAAATTGATGAGGCCATACGACCATACACTGAGATCATGTTGATCGATGGTAATGACGATCGCGGCATTGACGTGGGGCTGATGACTAAAGAGGGTTTTGATATTGGCCTGATGCAAAGCCACATCCACGATCTGAAACCTGATGGTAAGCCCATATTCAGCCGGGACTGCCCTGAGTACGCTGTCACCACGCCCGCAGGAGAGTTGATTTGGGTGATACCCAATCACTTCAAGAGCAAATTCGGAGGCAACGATACTGCCTCCGTTGCTAAGCGAGAGGCCCAAGCGACGCGGGTGGCTGAGATATACCAGCGGTTGCGCGATGACGACTGTGATAATGTTGTCATCCTTGGCGACCTTAATGATACACCAGACAGCGCGCCTCTCCAGCCGTTACTGGCTGAGACGGACTTGCGCGATGTATCAGAGCTTGGCCTGTTCGATACTGGGGAGTTCAAGGGAAGAGAAGGCACCAACGAACGTGGTATTGGTACGTTCGGACTGGGTAACGATGGGGACAAGATTGACTATCTCTTGCTGTCTCCCGCGCTTTTTGATCGAGTTACTGCGGCTGGATTATTTCGAAAGGGAGCGTGGCCGGGATCTAGACCACCAAGATGGACCGTGTATGAGGAGCTGGAAGAGAAGGTGCACGTGGCCAGTGATCACCATGTGATTTGGGCGGAGATCGATTGAAGCCGCACCATACGAGGCGATCACACTTGTATGACTTCAGCGTCACTCTTACCCTCACCGTGTGGATGGAAAATGTGGGTCGCCCATTAAAGGGCTTGTTAAGAGAAATAGCACCCCTTCAGCCAAAGGGAAATAACAATCTTAATAAAATAAAACTCCATCAATTTAATAACTTGAAACTGCCTAATTTGAACGCTAGGATATCATAGAAATCGTTTTGGTTGTTTTGGGGAGTTAATTATAAATTAGCGTCCCGAAAATTCCTACTTAAAATTATAGCAACCGTATGAATCTCGGTATATTATCAGCACATTAAGTGATTATAAAAATGGATATTGAAAAAGATTTAAAAATTATAGCGAGAGTTGCTAGAGAAAAAAATGATGAAAATTGGGAATTTCGTGCCTTTCTCAAGCGGCATGATTATGAAATTGAGAAATTAGACGCGATCGTACACCGGATAACCGATGAAGTATGCGCTCAAATAGATTGCACCGAATGTGGAAATTGCTGCAAACATGTGATGCCGATTTTGGATGAAGATGACATATCGAGGTTTGCGGTTGGTATTAAGATCTCTGAGGATGGGCTCAGGAAGAAGTATCTACTCCAGGACACCGATGACGCCACTGAATATAAATTCAACACCCTACCTTGCCCGTTTCTTTCCGGTACCAGGTGCTCAAACTATGAATATCGTCCGAAGTCATGCGCGTCGTATCCCCACTTGCATAAAGATGAGTTTGTCTTTCGACTCTGGGGAGTTGTTCAGAATTATTCGTGTTGTCCAATTGTTTTTAACGTCTATGAGAAGTTAAAAGACGAGTTGTGGCGTTATGATGAATTTAATGAAGATGATTTTTATGAATGAAGTGAGCCGTCCATCAAAAAAGATAGCAATCTTAACAAAATCAAGTTGTATCAATTTAATAGCTCGAAAATGCATACTTTGAACGCTAAGATATCGTAGAAATCTCGTTTGGTTGTTTTTGGAAGCTATTTAAAAATTTATGGATGTCCCGAAATTTTCCAGCGTCTCTACAATTAACAAAAGACAACAATCCACCTGTATGGTATCCTTTATGAAAATCTTAATAATATTTTTCATACTATTTTTTATCTGCATAATGTCTTCAAATCTCAAAGCTGAAATCTATTCGTGGACTGATGAAGATGGAAAAAAACATTACAGCAATGTTGCTCCTCCGGAAAATTCAAAAAATGTCAAAAACTTAGAAGAAATTAGTAATGATGATGTTAAACCTGAAGATCAAAACGAAGGAATAAAGCCAAAGAAAAAGACAAAAATGAAGAGGAGCAATAAAAAAAACAAGGTGAATACAAAAGTCGTTCAACAAGGTCATGCAACGCGTGCGACAGGATTAAAAATTGTTGATGATCCAGCAACAGCTGATGCTATTAAAGCTTTTAATAAAAAAAAGCAAGAAATTGGATTAAAATGTAAAAAAGAAATGGCCATGAAAGATTTTAGCGATGAATTAAAATGCATGTGTAAACATATGGCAGAAATAATACGAGCTAATCAAGCAAAGATCGACGCCTTTTTGGATTTAATGAACCGGCGACCTGAACTGGTAAATCAAATGGTAAAAATAGAGGGCGTAGTTGGAAACTGGTTCCTTGACCCCAGTGATCCGGAAATGAAAAATAGAAATAATGTCCAATTTTTTAAAAGAAGATATAACTGCAGGTAATACCTTTTGCCGGATAGCCTTTGTGCAGAATGCTGATCACTCAAACAGTAACTTGATTGAAGCTTAATTACACTTGAATTCGCTGTCAATTGATTTATTTTATATGGATAAAATGAATAACGATCCAAAAAACAGGACACAGGTGAATTATGATTTGGAAGAGATATTATACTATCATCCTTTTTGTTTTCATGATCACAGCGATTATTATTGGTTGCGAGAACAAGGCAGAAAAGGAAAAAATAGAGACCGGGTTAACGAGGGAGCATCAGACAGCTGAAATAGATGAAAATAGAGATGAAGATTCAGAATCGTATAATGTCGAGGAATTCGGAGATCAACACAAATATAGTGTCTATCCTGGTCAGCATATACTTCAGTTTAGTGTCAGACTTCCATACTCAGATGATTATGACGATGTTCAGTTCAGGGTTCAGCATAGCAGTTTGGATGCACTTGGTATTAATGTAGAAGTTGAGAATGTCGACTTGGAGTCGTATTATCATCCGATCTGGGTCGTGAATGCGGAAGAAGGCTTTATGGGTCTGCAAAAGGAACTGTTTACCAAGATAAACGATGAATGGGTCGTCAGCTTGTCTGATGCTGAAGCTGCCGGTCGTTTATCAGAGAGAGAAATATTGAGGAGATTGGCTAATAAAAAGTATCATTACATGAATAATAAAACGAAAAGTATGGAAATATCTTCAGAAGAATTGACCGTTTATCAGATTAATGGTGAGAGTTATATCGCTCATGTAGATGTTGGCGTAGAAATACCGGATGGTGAATATAATATTCATAGACATGGAGCATATATAGAAGGAACACCGGCCGGAGGAATTCAAATAATTGTAACCCAGCCGGATGAAGGTGGACCGATTTTTCTTGAAGGGCCGAATCAAAAAAACCCAAATGAGTGAAAACAGATACTGGAAACGGCATTGGGGTCGGGCCGAAAGCGCCGATTAAAACCGGTAAAGGATAGAGAATGAAAGAGTCTTATGGTGAAGGTTTAGCAAATCACACCAGCCTCGGGTCATGCGGCGATTGCAGTAATGTAATGGCTGAAGCGTTGACAGAGGGAAGCGCAGGCGGGCTATTGAGCTCCGAAATCACCAGCTCTCGGGTGCCGACCACGTGGTCCG
>CALZJV010000570.1 GCA_945787595.1 uncultured Desulfobacterales bacterium
CCCTCATCATTCCATTGGTCAAAATATAGACCAAAATGTTGCATTAAATAGTCATGGTTCTGCTTTTTGGCCCACTCGTATCCAGTCTTGTAGCCCTCTGATTCCGAAATCGCATGGTCATACCGAACAGCTTCAACTTCTTTTCCGAATCCCCACTGCAATAACAGATCGTCTATGTCCTTGGAATGCAAACCAGTTTTTCTCTTGCTTAAATCATAGTGCGCGATCTCGCAGGCGATGGTATGAATGAGCTGATGTTCGGGTTCTTTGAGAATCTTCGTATTTAAATACACCAGGGTCTTAACCGGATCACTAAACCGATATCGTAGGACACCTGCATTCAGTGCTTCATCATCGGTGAGTATCTGAAAACTCTTATCATTTAAAACATCTTCTCGTACATCTTCCGGTAAACGCTCGATCACCCTTTTTAAATGAGGAAAAAAGCGTAAATCGCATAGTTTGAATCTATTAATTCTTTTGTCCATGATGTTCTCCTTTCGTTAAAATGCTCTAAAAAGTTTTGTGATATCCCGGGCAACATGCACGCCGCCAATTAGCTTGCCTTGATCGTCATAGAGCGGAGAACTCGTAATGAGCAGATTCATTCCCAAATGTCTATTATAAGTTTCCGCTAAATGTTCATTACCATCATTCAGCATTTGGGCATGCGGACATGAGGAGGGAGGGCTATCAGCCCGACAGATAAATTTGTAGCAGGGTTCACCTATTAACATTTCCTGGCTACATTTCAACTTGTCGGCCAGTGACTTGTTTGCCCGCTGAATTCTATATTGACTGTCAATAACTGCAATGTGATCAGGAATCGCATTAAATATAAGCGCCAATTCTTCTTTGGCTTTTACAGCATCCTCTGTGGCGCTCTTGTACGCAAGAAGATCCTTCTCTAATTCACTTACGGTTTGTTTCATTTCATTGTAGGTTAGTGTTCTGGCCATTTGGGTATCACCAAAATTCAATAAAGAAAGATTTCATTGTTCTCATCGATGTAGTCGTTGATTGCCTTAAAACCTATTAGATTGTTCGATGAGAAAGGAAATGGGGTGATTTTTTGGTTGTTAAATTCATCTCTGACTGCATCCGGAATCGCTTTAGAGTTTGATTTATTAACGAGAACCGATTCAATATGGATTCCGATATCCTTTAATTTATTTTTTATGCGGAAAGCCTCCGAAAACGATAATTTGTCATTATTCATGACCAGGTTAATCTTGGCTGCATCGGACTTGAAATGGTCACCCAAATGTTCATACTGTTGAATCAAGATCTCTAATTTAGCCTTCACTTTGTCCTGCTGGATGGTTTTACGGCCGATCTTAATTTCGGAGATTATCTCTTTTTTGGCGTAAATCTTCTCTCTAAGCTTTAACAGCTCTTCCAACCAGATCAGGGTGATAAAGGGCAATGAAAAGAATCTTAATGTGAGGGCAGTGGGCGCCATGTCAAAAATAATAATATCCTTGTCTTCAAATGTGTGGATGATCTTCTCGAAAGCCAAAAGCAAGGCATATTCTTCCAAACCGGGTGAAAACTGCAAAACATTAAAATAATTTTGCAGGTTAAACGCACTTTCATAACTATAGGTTTGTTTAATCGTCTTTTCAGTTTCTTTCAGATATTTTTCTATCCAATAATCTACGTTGACTTCTTTAACCACCAGATGATTTGTAACTCGTTTGGGTTTTTCCTGAAAATCCAGCTGGAAAATATCTCTCTGGTTATGAGCCGGATCCATTGAAACCAGCAGTATATCGAAGGATTTTTGTGATAGATGTACCGAAGTTATGGCCGAGGTGGTTGATTTCCCGACACCGCCTTTACCGATATAAAATTGAAGTTGTGGTTTCATTTATTTTCACCGCAGAGTTCGCTGAGACCTCAGAGAAGCATATTAGAGCTTCTGTACCTTTTTAATCCGACTTCCCTCCCACTTCGACACGACTGAGCTCGTCGCCGGCCGAATTCATTTTCTAGTCAATATCCAAGACGGAGAATAGATCCCCCAGTGGATCATGAGCTGTTGAGACCTTTTCTAGCATGATCTCCAATTCGTTCTCCATTTCCGGTAGAAGCTCCATCGTGATATGAATGGGCGGTGAAGGTATGCCAATGAAAGCACCCAACACCAGTATGGCAAAAATATTGTCAAGTTCTCCGACTTCATATTCAACAGTCTCAACGGCCTTGCTGCGCATGACTTCATCCGCCACATTAAAGGCCGATACAATTTTATCTTTTACGGTATTTAATAGCGGCATCATTTGCGAAATTCTCTAGTTGTGAATTCACTTTACCCTGAATATTCTTCTTTCAAACGCAATCCGTGTTTTGGAAGGGTAGAAATAATACACCGCATATAGCCCTATCAAGATAGCACTCGCAGTATAAAACCGCGGAAGTTCAAAAAAATATGATAGTAGGGCCAAATAAGGGGTAATCATGACAACATTAATCAGGGTTCGTTCAAATTTGAGTAATTGCTTTTCAGATACACATGTAAGATCTCGACTTTTGTGTGCGAATAAGGTCCGATAGAAAATTGGGAAAGCAATCGCTAAAGCGATGCATAAAATAAAAATCAACGGTCCGGCAATCTGGATGAAATTAGCCGAACCAATTTCGATAAAATCATAGACTTTAGCCCCGCCAGCCAATGTGAAACCTAAAATGGAAGGCAACAATAAGGTTAAATAGGCTTTTTTTAGTTCTCTGGACATTTTTTGGATCCTTTAGTGTTTCGATTCCCAATTACAGTTACGATTTTTTAAGTTTTGGTCGAGACAGGTTGGAGGGGGGAATGATGAGAATTGGGTATTCGGTATTCGGTATTTTTTACTGAACCCTGTATTCGCTCTATTTAAAATTCCCCATTCCGAACTCCGACTTCCGGAATCCTCATCACTCCACTACTCCAACACTCCATTTCTCCATTTTAAGTTCTAAGGCGCCAACGGTGCAGGTTCCGGCGGCACTTCGCCACCCAAGGCAAAGAATTTAATGACGCCTTCAACGACGATCCAGACCGCGATGAAGAGAATAATAATATTAATTACCTGTAAAAGCATATTGTGGGCGGCTCCGAATTTAACCTGGTTCATAATGACGGCCCAAATGGTCATCATCGACATGAAGATCGCCGGCAGTCCGGCAACCATCCATTTCAAACCGCCTCGGGCTTTCAGATAGAGGGTGATAATAATCAACGCCAGGGCCGCCAGGGTTTGATTAACGGCGCCAAAAAGCGGCCATAATTTCAGGGCACCCTTGCCGTCGGCACCGGTGGCAAACGCCAGTATCAGTGCCGTCACTACCGCAACGGCGGTGCCCACCCAGCGGTTGTTCAGTGAGAGGAGATTGATGCTGCTGCCCAGTTCACCGACCACATAGCGCTGAATCCGGGTGGCGGTGTCCAGGGTGGTGCCGGCAAACGAGGCCACAAATACCGCCATAATTGCCAGGGTGAAGTTCTTGGGAATACCCAGGGTCATAATCATATTGGCGGCACCGTCCACAAAGGCCGAAATCTTAGAGCCTAAACCGGCGGCAGCGGCCCAGGATGAATAGTGGGTCGTCCAGGCAGCGACACCACTCAAGGTTTCGCCGGCCTTAGTGGTGTAGCCCAGTCCGATGCCGGCGGCAACGGCAATCACCACCAGGGTGGCCAGAGTACCCTCCATTAACATGGAGCCGTAGCCCACGAAGAGTGAATCGCGTTCATCACGCACCTGCTTGGCCGAGGTCCCTGACGACACCAGTGCATGAAATCCGGAAATCGCCCCGCAGGCAATCGTAATAAACAAAAAGGGCCACATGGGCGGGGCCTTGGCCGGGGACATCTGCACGGCCGGCGCCACGATTTCAAGATGACCGCCAAAGGCTGCAACAATCACACCCAAAACCAGCAATGCCATGGCAATCACCAGCTGGTGCGAGTTGATAAAATCCCGTGGCTGAAGAAGAGTGGTGACCGGCAGCACTGAGGCGATAAAGCCGTAAGTCAACAAAATAATGGTCCACACTCCGGTGGGAGGGATACCGGCAACGGCTGGCATCTTAAACGGCAGATAAGGGCCCAGGAACACGCAAACATACATGGCGATGATGGCATAGATCGACCATGTCATGGCATTTTTGCCTTTATTGTAAACTTCCACCCAGACTGCCAGAACCGACTGTGGATACATGCTGAAAATGATGGCGATCACCAGGCCGAATATGGCAATCACGATCCACAGCTCCAGAAAGACGATCAGGAAAAATAAAAACTTGGTACGGTCATTCACATATTTGGCGGTGTATTCGGAAATCGATTTGCCCTGGTTGCGCATCGAAATTATCAAGGCGCCGAAATCGTGAACCGCCCCCATCACGATTGAACCGATAAATATCCACAACATGGCCGGGACCCATCCCCAAATGATGGCGATGGCCGGTCCCACAATGGGACCGGTCCCGGCGATGGACGTGAAATGATGCCCGAAAATGATCTCTTTTTTGGTGGGCACATAATCCACCCCATCCTCCAGTTCCCGGGACGGAGGTTTGACTTCGCCGGAAAGGGAAAAAATTTTGCTGCCAATATATTTGCCGTATAACTGGTACATGATGATATACCCGGCAAATGCCAATACCATAATCGCTAAAGCACCCATAATTTGATTCCTCCTTTCAATAAATTTTTGTTACATCAGGCATTTTAAGTTTGGGACACGGATTTTCACGGATGACCACGGATAAAGACCTCCATTCTATGGCAAATACCCCAAAGGCTTTAAAATCTGTGTTTATCTGCGTGTATCAGTGTCCTGTTCTGCCCACAAAAACTTGCGACACCCAATTTGTTCGCATCCCTATGCAGTTTCGAGTTCACGGCGGGCGGCCATATCCACCAGAATTCTATCTCTGGCCTTGTCGATACCGAGTGCCTGACGTTTTTTATCAATATGCGCAATCATTTTATGGGCATGTTTGATGGGATCGACTTCCAGGTCCCACATGCCGCCGTAAAGTTTTTCGAATTCCTCGAATATGTAATTCTGAAATACGGGAGCGCCGCTTACCGGCAGGGTGACGCCAAAAACGGTGTAAACACCCGAGGCCACAAAATAATGGCCGATGCTGATGGCTTTTTCACTCATCCACTCCGGTGCACTCCCAGCCGCCGGCAGATCACTGATATCTTCGCCCAGACCGCCGGCTTTAACCACCTCTGCGGCTGCCAGCAGAATCCGACTGTTGTCCACACAGGAGCCCAGGTGCAGGACGGGCGGAATTCCGACAGTTTCACAGACTTCGGCCAAACCCGGGCCGCAGAAAACCTTGGCGGATTCCGGTGTCAACAGGCCTTCCATGGCACAGGCTATTGCGTTGCACCCGGTCGTTAAGACAATCACATCATTTTTTATCAGCTCTTTGACAATCTGAATATGTCCTTCATTGTGTCGGGTCCTGACATTGTTGCACCCAACAACCCCTCCGATGCCCCGAATTCTGCCGTTGATAATATTGTCGTTTAAGGTGTAGTAGGAGCCGCGAAAGGTGCCGCCCAGGTGATACTCAATGGATTCCACCCCAAAACCTGCGACGATCGGGGATTTCTGTTTGGGAATCATCACCTCCGACCTTCTGTTTTGGAAATTATCAATCGCCAGTTTGACAATTCTTTTGGCATCTTCCAGCGCATGATGCTCCTCAAATTCAATGTGAAGAACATTCTCCTGTTCCATCCGGGCAATGGGGTGGGTGGTGATCAATTTGGTGTGGAAGCATTTGGCTACATTGGCCAGATTCTGAAATATGCACTGAATATCGACCACCATGGCATCACAGGCACCGGTGATAATGGCAAGCTCCTGCTGTAGAAACGTACCGCACAAAGGCACACCGTGACGCTGCAGCATTTCATTGGCAGTACAGCAAATACCGGAGAGCTGAATGCCTTTGGCTCCTTTGGACTTAGCATAATCGTCCATTTCCTTGGTCTGGGCGACCGCGACGATCATTTCGGAAAGCACCGGTTCATGCCCGTGGATCACAATGTTGACCATGTCTTCTTTCATAACACCAAGGTTGGCTTCTGAGGCAAGCGGGTAAGGGGTTCCAAAAAGGATATCTTGAAGTTCGGTGGCCAGCATGGAACCGCCCCAGCCATCGGCGATGGCTGCGCGAGTGCCCTGCTTCATCAAATTTTTATAATCCTGGTCCACACCAATGTGGGTTCTGTGCATGATTTCGACAATTTCTCGGTCGATATTGCGCGGCACCACCCCCCGCTTTTTCCAAAGCTCATAGCGAGGCCCAGGCGCTCGTTTGGCAAAAAGAAGTTCGCCCTCGGCCTTGCCCCATTCATTTAAGGCCTTTTCACCAACTTCTACGGCAATCTCGTCAAGATCTCGATCGAGCTCCTGTCCGTCAACTTCCACCGTTGTATCGACTCCCAACCATTGAGCAACTTCCACTAGCTTGCGAGTATCTTTAATCTTATAGGCATCGGTTTCTTTCCTGGCAGCCGACATAAATACTTCGGCGACCGACCGACCGTGATCGGAATGGGCGGCAGCGCCACCGGCGATCATTCGGATAAAATTACGGGCCGCAATAGTATTCGGCGTTGCCCCGCAGATTCCTTTACGGGTATCCTCCCCTTCGATTCCGCCTTTCGGAAGGGGCAGCCTACAGGGGCCCATGCCGCAGTTTTTGCAGCAAATACCCTGAGTTCCGATGTTACAGGGTTTCATCGTAACTGCCCGATCAAATGCCGTCTCAATTCCCAGCTCATGGGCCCGTTCAATCATCTGCCGGCTGGCCGGATCAATGGTAGCCGCCACCGGATCAGCCAATTTCTTGGTCTTGGTCTCCTTGTTTTCTTTTTCTGCTGCCATTGTGTCCTCCTGTAATTTTGGGTTATTTGAACGAATATTAAATTTTTAGGATGAAAAGCAGAAAATTTTGAACTCGAAGGCAATAGCCGGGACTTCTGAGAAAGACTTTTCTCAGCGGACCTTACCGTGAGTAAACCGCTATAATCGAGGATATAGCATGATTTATGCCACTATCCAGTCAAGCAATATTTTTATATAAATTCAGCTGGTTATTAAAGTTTATCAGAAAGAGTGCTATGGCGGTGAATAAGAATTTAGAAAAATTTCGAAACTTCTTTTCGCAAAATTTCGAAATCTCCCGGAAATCGGCTCGATAACGGCTTGGGAGACAAGGATGGACTAACCGGGATCCAGAGTAACAACAAAGTATCTTCTAAACCAGATGCATCAGAAAGTTTTATAAGACAATAAAATCCCAAATTTTCATGATTTTCACTAGGCAGGCAATTTTCGCAAAATCAATCAATTGCTTGTTTAAATGACGGAGCCCTGGTCGGAAAATATTCTCTATTGACAGTCCCTAAAAAACACTGTTATTCGGCCATAACTTAAGGGCTTTGCGCCAATTGGATTGATGGAATGCCGAAGATGCGCCTTTGGAGGATTGGAATACTGGAATGCGTAAGATTTGTTCCCAAGAGATCCTTTTAACTACCCCCAGGGGAGATGTGCGAATTTGTTCCTTTTGCAGACCGCAGGAAATTCGCAAATGCATCTTTGATCGCCAGTTTGCATTCCACGCGCATTGTAAAGATCCGGGTCCAGAGGGCCCGGCTTTGGTCCACCCCTGAGGGGTGATATGGGTGATTACATTTGCCAGCAGTGTTCAGGTGTCGGGTGTCAGGT
>CALZJV010000571.1 GCA_945787595.1 uncultured Desulfobacterales bacterium
TGCCTATGTTTTAATGGACAACCATTATCACATGCTGCTAAAAACGAGGCGTGCGAATCTGTCCAAAGCCATGCAATGGTTTGGCACCACGTACACGCGGCGGTTTAATAACCGTCATAATAGGAGCGGGCATTTATTTCAGGGCCGATTTAAAAGTATCATCATAGAAAATGACGCATATTTGATGCAGCTCTCCTGCTACATTCATCGAAACCCGTTAAGAGCAGGCATCGTGAAACGACTGGCTGATTACCGGTGGAGCAGTTATTTGGCCTATGGATATGGAAAATCTACGCCGGATTGGTTGTCAACAAAATTGATTTTATCCCAATTTACACATGAAGATGAGCATAAGCAGTACCGCGAGAAAGTTCAGAAATATTCAAAAGAGGAAAAACGATTGTGGGAAGATTTTAGACATGGTTTGTTTTTGGGATCCAAGAGATTTGTCACTCGACTTCGCAAACAACATATGCCGAAAAAACCTGACAAAGAAATATCCGCACATCGCCAATCTGCAGCAAGTTTGGACCCAGCCAAAATCTCAGATAGGGCAGCACGACTGCTTGGCTGTAATGTCGAAGAGTTAAAAAAATTATCGAGAGTATCTGGGTCACAGAAAGAAAAAAGAGATATCATCATTTATTTAGTCTGGCAGACAGGGTTGCTAACCAACGAAAAGATCGGTGCGATTTTTGATTTGACTTACTCATCGGTCAGCCACAGTGTGAAGGCGGTTAAGTCCGGAATGGCAAAAGAGCATAAATTTAGAGATTACATAGAGGATTTGAATTCACAATTCAAGGTTTGACACCATTTCCACCATTTCAGGAGCAAACATCCTAAAAAGAATTAAAGATCAATGAATATCTATATAGTAGTTAAATCCATACTGCTAACGGCCTTATTGATTGCGGCATTGGGTATTTTTGCGATACGGGTACGGAGACTTTTAAGAATAATGACGTCGGTTAAAGGTCAGGCTCAAGTTAAGGTAGATCGTCTTGCCGAAAGGATAAAGGTTCTTTTAACCGATGTGCTCGGCCAATCCAATGTGCGCCGCAAGCTCATGCCGGGCCTGGCGCACACGTTTATTTTTTTTGGATTTCTGGCAGTTCAACCGCATTCAGTGGAACTGATGATAAACGGTGTCTGGCCGGCTTTTCACGCTTGGAATATTATGCCCGGCTTTTACGGTGTCTATCTTTTTATGGCTGATATTCTGGCTTTTCCGGTTCTGATCGGCCTGGGCTATGCCATCTATCGTCGGATGATCGTCAAACCCGCATACCTGACAAACGGACTTGATGCCAAGCTGATTATCCTGTTTACATCGGTCATCATCATCACCTTCTATTTTATCAACGCATTTTTGACGATTCCCTCCGTCGGCGGCAGGTTCGATTATGCCAGTTACTTCACCATATCCAACTTGGTGAAGAACATATTTAACCTCGGAGGCCTATCCCCGGCAGGCAGCAGGGTCGGTTATGAAATCGCCTGCTGGATTCATTTACTGACGATTCTGGGCTTCCTGGTGTACATCCCGGGCTCGAAACACTTGCATCTGCTTGCGGCTGTGCCGAACGTATTTCTAAAACCGCTGAATCGCCCCAAGGCGATGATCAAAACCGATGTTGAAGATGAAGATGCCGAAACCTTCGGCCTGGGCACGGTGGCTGATTTGAACTGGAAAAACGTTCTGGACCTCTATGCCTGTACCGAGTGCGGCCGTTGCGAGGAGCAATGTCCGGCCGATATGACCGGCAAACCCCTGAGCCCGAAACGTTTCATCCACGATTTCAAATTAGATCTCTTTGACCACTCCTCCCAGCTGTTGAACGGCGAATTCGAGTCTGTAGCGCCGCTGCTGAGGGATGGATCGCCGGTAACCAATGAAGTCCTGTGGTCATGCACCACTTGTCGGGCGTGTGAGGATATATGTCCGGTCGATATCCAGCATCTGGATATTCTTCTTGAAGCCCGCAAACACCAGGTGCTGATGGAATCGAATTTTCCGCCTGAGATGCAGGAGACTTTCAACAACCTGGAAAATCAGTCGAATCCATGGGGTTTCAGCAGCGATACCCGGGGGGACTGGTGCAAAGATCTGGATGTTCCCTTGATGACGGATCATCCGGATGCCGATATCCTTTATTACGTTGGTTGTGCCGGATCTTTTGATGACAGGGGGATAAAAATTTCCAGGGCGATTTTAAATGTTTTGAAAAAAGCGGATGTCGATTTTGCCATTTTAGGACCGGAGGAAAGGTGCAATGGAGACATGGCGCGACGGGCCGGCAACGAATATCTGGCTCAAATGATGATCCGCGAGAATGTTGAAATATTAAATCAGTATAAACCGAAAAAAATTCTTACCGGCTGTCCCCATTGCTTTAACATATTTAAAATTGAGTACAGCCAATTTGGAACCGGTTACGACGTCGTTCATCATTCAGAATTTTTTCTGGAGCTCACCAAGCAAAATCGGTTGAAACACAACGGTTCGAAATTCGAAAAGTTGACCTTCCACGATTCATGCTATCTGGGACGCTGGAACGGACTGATTGAAGCGCCCAGGGAGCTTTTGCGGCTATGCGGTCTGTCCCGGAATTTAATTGAGATGAATCGTACGAAAACAAAAGGGCTTTGCTGCGGCGCCGGAGGCGGAAGAATGTTTATGGAAGAGACTATCGGCAAGCGCATAAATAGAGAACGGGCTGAAGAAATTGTCGCAACAAAGGTGCCGACGATTGCAACGGCATGCCCGTTTTGTACCATCATGCTCAAAGACGGCATTGCGGATCTAAACGGAACAAATGTCGTCTACGATATCGCCGAGTTAACCGATATGATGACGGTCTAACTCAATAAGGGATCGGGGAGATTCTCCAAGGCGACCCGCTGCATGAATAATCATAGATTTGTGCTGAAAACTTCCCCGATCTTAAATTAAATTTTCTCTTTTTTGTTATATTAGACCTCGTTGAATAGTTTACTGGTTGAATGGTTGATTAGGTAAATTATAGTCATAATTTCAGAATGTTACGATTGTTAATACATGAAGTGTCCAATTATTTTGAAAATATGCGATAAATCCATATTTACAACCACTTAACCAATCAACTAATCAACCAATCAACAATATCTGTATATATGCCTTTTCGCTGCCAATGGTTTAACAGGACGGAACGGTGCAGCGCTTCTTTTGCACAGACTTGGAATTGTGCGCCTTAGGTGCTTAATCATGGAACCGACAGAAAACTATCTGGATACTGCGGACGGAAGGATACATTATCTCGATTGGGGTGGGTCCGGACCACAAGCGCATCTTCTGCATGCCAATGGATTTTGCGCCGGAACCTATTCCCCCTTTGTCAAGTACCTGCTCGACGATCTGCATATCATTGCCAGCGATGTCCGCGGTCACGGCGGTTCGGACCTGCCGGACACCAAACGAATACAACACTGGAATATTTTTGCAGCCGATCTTAAAACCCTGATTGACCGAACCATGGCGCCGCCCATTGTTGGCCTGGGCCATTCTCTTGGGGCGGTAACCACCTATATCGCAGCAGCGACATATCCCCGCCTGTTCTCCGCTATTATATTGATAGACCCCCCCATTTTTCCCCGGCGGATGCTCTGGTTAATCGCTGTTATGAAATGGTTGGGTCTTGCCAGAAGCATCCCGCTGGCCAGAACCGCGCGACGCCGCAGAAAAACATTTCAGGGCAAGAAAGAAGCACTGAAACGCTTTGTGTCCGGCAGAGGCATTTTCAAATCCTGGTCCCAGGAATTTGTCGAGGCTTACCTGGAATGCGGGCTTCTTGAAAAGGACACTGAAACGGCCATCCTTAAATGCGATCCGGAGCTTGAAGCACAGATTTTTGAATCCATCCCGCTGGATGTCTGGAAATACACGGCAAAAATATCATGTCCCGTGCTGGCGATCCGCGGTGAGCAATCCGATACCTTCAGGGTGGATGCAGCCGAACATCTGAAGCGCGGGATCGCCGACTATGAATTAGCGACCATCGCCGATGCGGGCCATTTCGTTCCCATGGGAAAACCGAAAGAATGTGCACGGGTTATTGTGGATTTCATTCATCGTAAGCTTGCCGATCCGGTTAACTAGTGCCCGTCCATAAATCGGTTAACCATTTATGGATGGAAACTAACTAGGTTCAACCCATCATCACTATTATTTTTATCACGCAAAGTGATCAAGTCCTGCTAATTTAGATCGTATTTCCGCAATACAAAGCGCTTGCCGCCGACCGGTTCGAGGGCGGCAATGCCTAAATTATTCAATAGGAGATAGCTGTGCTTTAAATATGGCTGTAGCAAAGGAAAAACCAGCATGCCGCATGCGCCAATCATGATCATGGACGCGGCAATTTTTCTTTGCATTTAAACGAGTTGCGTTCAGGGGCAAAGCTGCTTGACTTGGCAAAAAAAAGCCTCTATGGTTTAAAGTTACGGCCTAAAATGAGATCGTTGATGAAAAAAAATAAAAAAGTATCTTTAACTAAAAAGCCACTTTTAGTCTTAAGCCGTGGAGCCATTATCGGCTGGTCTTGCTTCATTTTCTTTGTTTGTGCCTGGATGTTTGTTATCGGTGTTCTGGTTGGCAGAGGCACGGCACCTGTTAAATTCGATATCGCCGGGATTCAAAAAAAACTGGAGGCTTCTCAGGAGGATCTTAAGAATAAGGAAAAGTCGCGATCCCAAGGGAAATCAGGGATTGTAAAAGATAAAACCAAACTTGATTTTTACGAAGCCCTTAGAGACAATCGTAAAGATACTCAAATCGCTAAAAAGAAGCCGCCACTCACAATTGGCGGTGAAGCAAAAAAAAAAATTATCAAGAAAGCCGAACCCACGGAAAGCGGGGCGGGCAAACCGTCACAGAAGCCACCGATTGCTTCCAAAAGCAAAACCCGGCCACCGGTTACAACCTATACCATACAGGTTGCCTCGCTGAAAAACGCCCGGGATGCAGATCGGCTGGTGGCTGAGCTCAAGAAAAAAGGATTTCACGCCCAACGGGTAATCGGCAAAATACCGGGAAAGGGCATTTGGTATCGGATCCGGATCGGGGATTACAAAAGCATGACCTCAGCCCGATACACCTTGAACAAGTTGAAAAAAGCGGGACTGAAGCCGATTGTGGTTGAAAAATAGGTGTGAGGTTCGGGGATTCAAGGTTCAGAGGTTCGGGGTTCAGGGTTCAAGGCTCAGGGTTCAAAGTTTGGAGGTTCAGAGGGCCGATGGCAGAGAGAAAAGTGCATAAAGTGAAGGTTTTGGGTGCGGTGGGGAGTTTATGATGTCAGGTGTCAGGCACGCTTCCTAATTTTTCCAATTCACTAACCTGGACCGGCCGGGAAAATGGCCACAAAGGCATAAAGACACAAAGCAAGACTGTTTGCTAAAATTTATCTTTGTGTTTTGGTGTCTTGGTGGCGAAAATATTCTGCCACAAAATACAAAAGACCACGGATATATCACTATGAAAATTACCAAAGACGAAGTTTTATATGTAGCTGAGCTTGCTCGGCTGGATCTGGACGAGGCATCCATAGAGAAATTCGCCGGGCAGATCGGAAGTATTCTGCGGTATGTCGACAAGCTCAATGAGGTTAACACGCAAGGTGTCCGGCCGACATCCCATGCGATTTCCGCTACCAATGCCTTTCGTGAAGACGAACAAGGGCAGCCATTGGATCGCGAAAAGGCGCTGGCAAATGCACCGCAAAAAGAAGATGGAAATTTTATCGTTCCAAAAGTGGTTGGATGAAAAGGAATTTGGAATTCGGAATTCGGCCTCCGGCCTGTAGGGGCCACAGGGGCCTACCCTCCGGCCTAGAAGCCCATGGCCTATAACCTTACGGGCTGGAAGCGGCCCCGGAGGGAAGGCGGAAAAGAGGACAGGGTAACCTTGAACGGTGAACCCCCTGGCCCAGACCTGACTTTAGGTTGCTCAATTATTTAGATTCATATTTGGGAACCTGGCACGGACTGTAATATGATCTTAAAAGTCGCACCAGGGCGGGCTGAACCTGTGAACCAGTGAAAATTCATCTACATATTTTACAGCATAAGCCTACCAAAGGTGATACCAAATGCAGCTCCATCAACTAACTATCAACGAAGCCCATCAGCTTTTAAAAAATAAAAAAATCTCCTCACGAGAGTTAACCCGGGCGATTCTAGACAGAATCGATGCGGTTGAGAGTAAAATAGACGCGTATATAAACCTTTCAGAAGATCTTGCGATGCAGCAGGCCGGGCTGGCGGATGAGGCGATTTCCAAGGGTAAATGTTTGCCGCTTACCGGGATTCCACTTGGCATTAAAGATCTCATCTGCACCCAAGCCTTTGCGACAACCTGTGGGTCACGAATCCTTGAAAATTTTGTGCCCCCTTATGATGCAACGGTTATCCGGAAGCTAATGGACGCCGGCGCGGTGATTGTCGGCAAACTCAACATGGATGAATTCGCCATGGGGTCGTCCACGGAAAACTCGGGAATCAAAATTACCCGCAATCCATGGGACGCAACCCGAATTCCCGGCGGTTCCAGCGGAGGATCCGCAGCGGCAGTCGCTGCAGATATGTGTTTGGGAGCCTTGGGATCGGATACCGGGGGTTCCATCCGGCAGCCGGCTTCCCATTGCAGTGTTGTGGGCTTGAAGCCCACATACGGGCGGGTCTCCCGTTTTGGTCTGGTGGCCTTTGCATCCTCATTGGATCAGATCGGGCCGCTGGCAAAAAACGTAACCGATGGTGCCTTTTTAATGAATGCCATTTGCGGTTATGACCATTCCGATTCCACCTCGGTGCCCAGGGATGTGCCGGATTTTACAACAGCCCTTGACGGCGATCTGAGAGGGATTACCGTCGGCATTCCTGAGGAATACAGTGCCACCGAGGGATTGGACCCTGATGTCCTGTCAGCGGTAAGCCATGCCGTCGGGGTCCTTGAAGAGCTGGGCGCCAAGCGGGTCAAGATTTCTTTACCCCATACCCAATATGCAGTGGCCGTTTATTATATCATCGCGCCTTCGGAAGCCAGCTCAAATCTGGCTAGATATGACGGCGTTAAATACGGCTTTCGCAACAGAGACAACACAGACCTGATGAACATGTACCGCAGCACGCGATCGCAGGGTTTTGGTCCGGAGGTTCAAAGGCGTGTCATCATCGGCACATACTGTCTTTCAACAGGGTATTATGATGCTTATTACGGCAAGGCATCCCAGGTTCGCACCCTTATCACCGAGGATTTCAATAAAGCCTTTAAAAGCTGTGATGTCATCGCCTGTCCAGTGGCACCCACGGCGGCTTTCAAAATAGGAGAAAAATCCGACGACCCCCTGACCATGTATTTGTCTGACATCTTCACCCTTTCCGCCAACCTGGCCGGCATACCCGGAATGTCGGTGCCCTGCGGATTTTCATCAGAGGGCCTTCCCATCGGGCTGCAGATCCTGGGA